>DEYX01000036.1 GCA_002365025.1 Hungatella sp. UBA3147
ACGGTGGTGATCCTGTGACCGACCGCCTCCACCGCCAGCATCAGGCAGGATTTGACCGGCATGTCGTCAACCAATACCGTACAGGCGCCGCAATCTCCGTTCTCGCAGCCGCTTTTGGCTCCGGTTAATGACAATTCCTCACGAAGAACATGAAGCAGAGTATAGGCTGGCTTAACCATAACGGCTTTCTCTTCACCATTTACATTAAGAACTATAATACTATTACCTGATAAATGCATACAATCCCTCAATTCCTGAAAGGATCATCCGATCTTTTCAAAATTATGAAACATATCCTGAAGCATGTTTTCTAATACGAATTCTCTATACTCCCTGCTTCCTGACAAATCGCCTTTACAATCACTATGGGCCAAATTTATTATTTTTTTGATCTTCTGTTCCATGTTGTATAATTTATGATTAATGATCCTTTCGGATAAAATAATTGGATGATCACCATATCCGGTAATCGCCGTTTTTATGGCCTTATTATTTTTCGATGCCACCATGGTGATCAATGGATAATCTATTTTCTCCTGCTTTGTCCTTTTTACATGATTGTAAGGGTAACTTAAATCATTTTCATCGATCAATATGGATACCAGAAATTCTCCCTTTCTAAGCTGCAGCTTTCCATTGAATGCCTTTGAAAAAGGCAATTCAGCCAAACCGCTCCGTGTCATTACCTGCAAGGTGCAATCACTTATCATTAACGGTAAGGCTGCCTCACGGTACTTAATTGTGCCGGCCAGATTGCCGCCTATGGTGATCTTCCCCTGAATCGTATGGTCTGCAATTCTTTTTATGGTTTTGGACAATAAGGGATATGCATTGTATTCCGCAATGTTTGTAAGGGTTTGCGCGGCTCCTATCCTGAATTTCCCGCCGCTCACCTCTAGCTGGCTGCACTCGGGTATTCCTTTTAAATCAATGACCGAATCAAATTCTATCCCCCCTACCCTGGCCATACTGATAATTTCTGTTCCTCCCCCATAAAAATGAGGTTTTTTATTATTAAGAAGCAGGTCTTGATAGTACTTAAATGCTTCATCCATGCTTTCTGGTTTATAATAATCAAAATCAAAAGGAATCATTGTTTCATCCTTTCTCTCCATATGAATTCAGGCGTAATGGGAAGCCGGTTTACATCAATATGAGCTGCCAATGATATAGCGTTAGCTAATGCGGCAGGTATTCCAATAATGCCGTGCTCTGCAATGCCTCTGGCCCCAAAGGGCGCATCAATTTGAGGAGTTTCTACAAAATCAACCACATATTCCGGATTTTCACCATATCGGATCATTTTATAGGTGCGAAAGCTTGTATCTTCTACAATACCATCCTCATCATAGACAAAATCCTCACTGGTACCCAGTCCCAGTCCCATACACATACCGCCCATAACCACACCTCTTGCAGTTTTAGGATTTATGACCTTGCCCGCGTCAATCACAGTAACCGCTTTTAGCAGCCGGTAAGTGTGAAGCCTGGTATCATATTCAATTTCTACTGCCTGGGCTCCTACCGTCCAGCTACGGCCGGGTGTCCCCCGCCCCGACGCCTCATTAAGGGGCGTCAGATGATTCATGACATAGCTGCCCCGTCCAATCACAGGCCCTTTAAGAGAATTTCCGTTAGAAAATTTGTAACCTTTAACCAGGTCCTCGAACATGACATAACGCTCAGGATCATGTTTTACATAAATCATCTTATTCTCAAAGTCCAGGTCTTCCGCCGGGCACCGCAAGGCAATGGATGCAAGACTCATCAGCTGGGATATGACATCATCTGCCGCATTCAATACAGCCCGACCAACCAGAAAAGTTGTCATACTGGCAACGGTTTTCCATAAATACGGGGTTGACTGGGTATTTACATCCAGCTTAACATAAACGTCATTGACACTGATTCTCATTTTTTCCGCTAATATCTGTGCTGCCGTTGTCTTCATTCCGGGCCCTATCTCCGCAGCCCCGCAATCAAGATTTATGCTTCCGTCAGAATTAAAAGTTAAAACAGCGCTTGCGCCTGCATCTGTGGGGGTATCAGAGGTTTTGATCAGGCAGCTGATCCCCTTTGCTCTGACTAAACCGTTCTCTTCTGCGATGCGGGCACCTTCCTCCCAGTTAATGACTTTTTTCAGCCTTTCAAGGCATTCTGCTGCATTCCCTGTATTGCTGGCGGTGACTTTGACTTGGGTAGGAGTTAAATCGCCGGCTTGAACCAGGTTTATTAGCCTTAGCTGAAAAGGATCCAGCCCTGTTTCGAAAGCCAGTTTATCCATCATTCTTTCCAGACAAAAGGTATGTGCCTCATGACCGAACCCACGGAAAGAGGTTATATAGGGATGGTTAGTATAAACACTGTAGCAATCGCATTGAATATTTGGTATCCGGTAGGGCCCGGCACACTCCGCTGCGATTGCTTTCGTTATCTTTGGAGAAATATCAGAGTAAGCACCGGTATCTATCTGAAATGTCATTTCAGCCGCCATGATCTGTCCGCTTTTTTTCGCTCCGATCCTAATGGTTCCTTCCAACCCCAAATGGCATGGAGAAGTGACCATATCTTCTTCTCTAGTATTTGCCAGGTTGATCCATTTTCCTTTAACATTCATCGCCGCAATTACTGCAAGCACCTCTTGCTGTATACATGTCTTTCCTCCAAATGCACCGCCAACGAATGGAACCTGGACTACAATCTTTCCCTCCGGAATATTAAGATATTTACAGATTGATTCCTTGACCTCATAAGGAGCTTGGGAAGATGTCTTGATCTTTACACTGCCATCCGGCATGAACATACAGTGGACCGCTCTTGTTTCCATGGCGGCGTGATCAGACTGGGGCAGTGAAAAACTGCCCTCTACAACAATTTCGCTATCCAGCCAGCCTTTCTGCATATCACCTTTTCTGATTTTTTGATGATGGCAGATATTGGTTCCCTTTACAGGATAGACTTCCTCCGTAGCTTTTGTATATAGCATGAGAGGCTCATGAATGATCACAGGATTCCTTTTGAATGCCTCTTTTATGGAATTCACAACCGGTAAAGGCTTATATTCTACAAGTATTTTTCTCACAGCCGCCTTTGCCTGCATTTCATCATCTGCAACAACGATGGCAACCGGTTCCCCGTAGTAACGTACTTTATCTCTGGCTAAGGGAGGTCTGTCCTGAAGCATGGATCCACAGATAACCTGATGGTCATTTGCAGTAATGACCGCTTTTACCCCCGGCATAGCTGAAGCTTCCATGGTATCTATGGATATGATCTGGGCATGAGCATAAACGCTTGTTAATAATCTGGCGTAGAGCATCGGCGAATCTGTTATATCATTTGTATACCTGGCTGCGCCTGTTACTTTATCTTTTGCCTCTTTCCTTACCGTGTTTTTTCCCAGCTGGGTTTCCATTGACTGCCTCCTGCAAAATTCTACCTGCTGATTAATACATGATCACCGTTTTTCAGCTGAACCACATCCGCCCGAAGAGCTTTTCCTAAATCAGTCAGACATATTTCCCGCTCTTTGGAATCCGGGATATAAAGGGTCAAAGGATCGCCTGATATGATTCTTTCTTTGTTATCTGTTATATAAACCATTATCTCCGGATTACTCTTCCCCATTGATACTCCCTCCTATATCTATATCCATTATTGTAGTGATTTTTCTGCTGCTTTCCAGTACAGGCGTCTTTTTGATTACGTCTATAATGGCATCAGGATCACGGATAATCGGAACAAAAGCCAATAACAACGCTCCATTTGTATAATTTTTCCGGGTAAAACTGTACCGCTTTACCCCAAAGGTCCGGGTAGCCTCAAAAAGCATTGCCTGCCTCTGCCCATAATTCTCAATCGTGATTCTGAATTTATCATTTTTGGGCTCTATAACAATGCCGATCCCTTCTTTTAAAAACAAATCCCGGCTTCTCTCAGTTCCCAGTACATTGGTAACAAACATGCCATTTACAAACAGATCCGAATGGTCTATGGTTATTTTTCCTTCTCTTATGTTGCAGATGTCACCGATGCATTTGCCTTTTGTTATTCTTGTCAGGAAATAAATCATACCAAAACCGCTGGCTGCGGCACCTATCATGTTTATGACCAGACTGTCAACAGATACAATACTTAAAACCAATACTACAAACAGGGAAGTAAGCAGAGATAAATAATTTCTGGATTCATAGGTTTTGGCAATGCCATCAATATAGGCAGCCCCTCTTTTTGAATATTCCGTTTTTTCCAGATCCTCAAGGCTTTCTTTTTCTGTTTTTCTCACATCCCGGAAATGCTGGATGGCTAAGGCAATAAAAGTTACGGCCGTAAATTCTTTATTTAACAGGGAGGGAATTGCAACAGCCCCCAAAAAAGAAGCCAGAATGCCTATCACAATGCAAATAAAGCCACCGGTAGGATAACTGGGATTTTGGCGGGTATCAATACGAAGTGTAATAGCCCGCGCAATGGTACCCATTACTATACCGCACAAAATGATGAAAAGATCGTGAAATGCCAGTGTTTTTTCCATATTTTTATCATGGTATCACTCGTGAAACCATATTTCTCCAATCCTTATTTTGGTCTATTATCTCCTTTTTATCTTACAATATGCAAAAAACAAGCGGCGGCTTTGAAATAGAAATTCAAAGCCGCCGCTTGTTTCCATATGAGAGAATCTGCTGCTTATTATGCAGCGGGCTATTTTAAATGAGACTGTTTGACAATGGTTTCTACCGTAATATTCATCTTTTTCTTTCGGGCCTCATCCTTTAGAAGAATCAGACAAAGAAGATCGATCGTATAAAGAGTAGATAACTGACTGTTTACAAACCTTTCCTGATCAACAAACAGAGGATTTACTACAGGAAAACAAAAATCAGCGCACTGTGCAATCGTGCTGTCGGTAAAACTGGTCAGACCGATGAGCTTAGCTCCATTTTGTTTTGCCGCCCTGACAGCATTGATTACTTCCGCGGTTTCACCGGATATGGAAATTGCAATTACCAGATCACCGGGGCCTAAAATTGAGCTGTATATTACCATCAAATGAGAATCTGTTACACTCTGTACATGAAATCCCATACGGGACAGGCGGAGCATAGTCTCACAGGCAGTCAGCCCCGATGATCCCACTCCGAATATATAGATATTTCCTGCCGCTGCAATCTGGTCAGCCAGGTACTCCAATGCCTTTCTATCTATCATCTGATTGGAATGTTCAATTACGGTCTTATAAAAATCATAAACCTGAGAAACTAGATCGTCTGAGTGAGCAATCTTATTTCCTGCCCCTGCGCTGCCAAGCTGGATTTTCAGTTCTGCAAAAGACTTTTGTCCTACCTTTTTGCAGAAACGGGTAATTGTACCGTCAGAAACCCCCACGGTAGCTGCAAGGACAGAGATATTCATATTCCGAATATTATTGCCTTCCTTCAAAATGTAATCAGCGATACTTCGTTCTTTATCAGTAAACGTATTATATTTCTTTTGAATTGATGAAAGAATATCCATATTGTACCTCTTATACTTTCGTCTTTAATTTGTGAAAAACTGAACCCATATTAATAAAGTGTTCTTATTATATCACCTTTTAATAAAAACGAAAAGATTTTAGAGGAAACAGAAAGGGAGGAATCTTTTTAACTGAAAACCTTTGATACTGCCTCGGCAAATCCACGTGTGATGCATTGGGGGCGTGTAATTGCAGTTCCCACAACGACTGCATAAGCTCCTGATTCAATCGCCTTTGCCGCCTGCTCCGGGGTGCTGAAATTTCCTTCTGCAATTACTGGGTGCTTACATTTCGCAATCAAAGACTGAAGCACTTTAAATTTATCCAGTCCTTGAGACTGAGGCGTATATCCCAGCAATGTCAGGCCCACAAAATCAAAACCAATCTCGTCAGCACGCAGCCCCTCTTCTTCCGTTGAAATGTCAGCCATAAATTTTTGATGAGGATATTTTTCATGCAGCTTATATAGAAAATTCACATCCTGATTTATGGTAGCATCTACGGCGACTACATCAACACCGGTCCGAACCAGTGCATCTACCTCTGCAAATGTGGGTGTGATATAAGGTTTGCCTTCCTCATATACCTTTTTGATAATTCCGATAATCGGAAGATCCACATGTTTCTTGATTTCCTCAATATCTTCCACGCTGTTTGCACGAATACCGACTGCGCCTCCTTCTTTTGCTGCCAGAGCCATACGCCCCATGATAAATGAACTGTGCAGGGGTTCCTCCGGAAGCGCCTGACAGGATACAATTAAACCTCTATTCATAAGTATTACATCTCCCTAATCTTCGCCAATTATGTCGTTTATTTTTGATTTTATCAGATCTGCTTTCGCACCAAATATTGCCTGAATACCACCTTTCACTTCCAATACGGCCGTTGCGCCTTCCCGTTTTATAGCCTCTTTGTCAACCTTGGTAATATCCTTTACCGCTACACGCAGACGGGTGATACAAGCATCACAATCTTCAATATTTTCCTTACCGCCCAGAGCCGCCAGTACACGAACCGCCGTTTCAGCAATTGTACCCTTTGTCTCTACATTTACCTCATCTTCTTCTCCTACCTCGCGTCCTGGAGTCGGAATGTTAAACTTTGTGATCAGGAAACGGAACAGCACATAATAAAGAACCGCCCAGAATACTCCCACCACTACCACATAGATCCAGTGAGTCCTTGCATTGCCCTGAAGAACTCCAAATAAGGTAAAATCAATGATTCCACCGGAAAATGTGTTGCCGATACGTACACTTAAAAGATCGGCAATCGCAAAAGAGAGACCATCTAAAAATGCATGAATCACATACAGCCAAGGAGCTACAAACAGAAACATGAATTCAATGGGTTCCGTAATACCGGTTAAAAATGATGTAAGTGCTGCAGAGAAGAATAAACCGAATACTAATTTACGGCGTTTTTGGGGAACACAATGATACATCGCAAGGCATGCAGCCGGTAAGCCAAAAATCATCGTATCAAAACGGCCTGCAAAGAACCGTGTACCCTCTGTATACATTCCTGTAAAATTAGGATCAGCCAGCTGGGCAAAGAATATCTTTTGAGCACCTGCAATCTCCTGGCCGGCCACAGTAGCAACTCCGCCTAATTCCGTATACCAGAACATAGGGTAAATCATATGATGCAGGCCCACTGCACCACAAAGCCTCATCAAAAATCCATACAGGAAAGTTCCAAAAACTCCCATACTTGCAATGGTCTGGCCGCTGGAAATCAATAATGACTGAAAAGGAGGCCAAATCAGAAAAAATATTGCGCCGATAAAAATTGCTGCAAAAGAGGATATAATCGGTATAAAACGTGATCCTCCGAAAAATCCCAGAAACGGTGGCAGCTGTATATCACGGTACCGGTTATGAAAATAGGTAACCATACAACCAATAACAATAGAGCCTACTACTCCGGTATCAATTGTGTTTCCATCCGGTTTAAAGACTGACAGCAGTGCACCGATCGATGCATTCATAACAAGAAACGCAACCGTTGCTGCCAGACCCGCCGTTCCTTTATCTTTTTTTGCAAGCCCCACTGCCAGACCAATACACATGATTAATGACAGATTTCCAAACACCACTTCTCCCGCCTTGCTCATAACAGTAAATATTGCCTGCAGGGCAAAAATGTTCAAAAATGGATAGGCTGCGATCGTGTTTGGATTGGACATTGCCCCACCGATTCCTAACAGGAGACCTGCTGCCGGAAGAATGGCAATCGGTAACATAAATGCCTTACCTAATTTTTGAAGCTGCTTAAACATAAAATATACCTCCTCCTTGGGCGCATATTGTACAAGTAATGTTTCAATATGCATTTCTTTTTGGTTAATTTCATTATATTTTATAAAATTATTTTAGTCAATAACTTTTTAATAATAATTATTTTAATTAAACAAAAATAATAATTCGAATGCTTCAGCAGATATTGCAGCAGTTAAGGGTATTATGTGATATGTCACAAGAACAATGGTATGTGGGGAGAAACTGGCTGGAGATAGCCATTTACGATACTGCTCCATGAATATAAAGCAGTGGAAAAATGTGTTATTTACCGGGGCCATCGCCCCGGCTGTTAATAAGCATATGATTTAGTATAAACTATTGCCTGATTTTACCTTCTTTATAATGTTTACGGCACAATGAAATGTATTTATCATTTGCCCCCATTAATATCTGCTGTCCTTCTCTGATTAAGTTTCCATCTTTATTAATCCTGGCATTCATATTTGCACTATTCCCGCACCAGCAGACTGTCTTAAGTTCCTCAATTTCATCTGCCAGTTCCATCAAACGTTTGGATCCGGGAAAAAGATGGGATGTAAAATCCGTTCTGAGACCATAACAAAAAACTGAAATATCGTATTCATCTACAATATCAGAAAGTTGTTCTATATCATTTTCAGAAAGAAATTGTACCTCATCCACGATGATTGCATCCAATTCTTTGATTGAATTATAATCGTCGTATTTGAATTCAGACCATAAAATGCAATCTGCTTCCAACCCGATTCTTGATCTGATTTTCGTTTTTTCGTCCCTGGTTTCTAAATCAGGTTTTATTAATAAAACGTTTTTTCCCTTTTCTAAAAAGTTATATCTTGTCATTAGTGCGTTAGCCGTCTTCGAACTTCCCATCGCACCATATCTGAAAAACAATTTAGCCATTTATTTCTCCTTCACTGTAAATAAAATATATCCATGTTCTATGACAATTTAACATGAAATCATGAAACACTTTTTTGCAACAGGAACTCATAAGCTACGAATCTTATATTATCTTAGCACCATTTTACTATTAGTCAATCTTATATTCCCAATCCACTTCGCTGCTTGATTAGGTTTAATTGATATCTAAACACTTAACTTATACAGGTAATGCAGCATCTCACCGTTGTAGTATGTTGTATAAAACTCTTTGACCTTATTCATACCATTTCGCTCAGCAATTTTTATCGAAGCTGAATTATCCGATTTGATGACTGAATAGATTTCTTTTTCTTTTTCATCAGACCCCGTTTTTCGTCCATTTCGATAGTTACTGCCTTAAACTTGCTTGATGAGGTTAAATTGTTGCAAAAAAACTACTAACTTAATTACTGACAGCTAGTAGTTTCCTATACACATTCAATTTATTGACTCAAATCAAACTATAGCATTCCCCAAAATAAATGAAGCGGTGAAGTGAGAAATACGTTAATAATCCTATTGTTACCACTTTAGTTATTTGTTTCTGAACTGGAGCCGGAATCCACGGCCAATTTCATTTTTCCGGCTCAAAGTTAACCTGGATTGTTTGGAGCACCCAAACTACTTAATTACAATTATTTAGCCAATCATGAAAATGCAAATCAAACAATGTTTTATTTTCTATTTGCAGATTATGTCCTGCTTTATCAAGACACAGGAAAGTCAAACGTGGTAAATGCTTTACTAATCCCCATGTATCTTCATAACCAACACAATTATCCTGTTTTCCTGTTAATACAACAATAGGTTTGTTGAAGTTTATATCCTTTAGCGATGCTTCAAAAGAAAAACCATATCCATCTTTTTGGTATGTATTAACGAAATCTATGTCAGCATCTTTTAGACCAGGCATGATTTCGCTTTTATATCTTTCCCATGTTTTAGTTGTAGCAACAACCGCATAATCCATAAAATCCTGAAAATCATCTTTCTCACTGGCTTCAGGTATTAAATCCTGCTCTATAACAAGAATTTCTTTTTGCGCAAGATTACGGTTTTCATGTTTACTTATTACACAAGGACACAATAAGAATACCCCACTGATATTTAGATTCGCTTTTGACATCAGCCCCAATGATAAATACCCGCCATAAGATTGGCCAACTAATAAGAAACTTTCGTCTTTAATGACCTCTTTTATAAAATTAATCAGAAAGGATAACATATCATCTGCATTTTTTATACCTGGATTCATCTCTGAACTTCCAAATCCTGGCAAATCAATATAAATCCTACGATAATGATCCAAAGACTCCATGATAGGTTCAACGCATCCGAGCATTGTTCTATGATCCTCTGGAAACCCATGAATACAAAGGATTGGTTTTCCTGAGCCAATTTCTTCATAGTAAACAGAATGATTATCTATCTTACATATCATAATTGTTTCATACCTCTCATTTTGATAAGTCTTTCTATCATAAGCTTTTGCAATTTATAACAGCTAAACAAAGCATTTCAGCAAATGAATGCGATATATGAGATTGCAGTTAAATTCCGTTTCTTTTTTACTCAGCACTCACCCTTGTCACCACCATATCTTTCACTACGGCCGGTTCCAATTCCAAAGCTACCGCAAGTTCACCGTAAAGCAGATCTTCCGCCATCTTAAAATAGAATTCATCCTTTGCCGAATTTTTCTTACCTTCTACCAGCCCCTTCTGTTTCCTTAAATATAGTGTCTTGATGATCTGAAGCCAGCCTGAACACTCATTTTTCATCATAATATCCTTATAGTTTCCTTCCCGCTGCCTTTCGTCAAGCACCCACGTGGTTGGAGTATCTGGAATCAGATTAATCAGCTCTATGGCCTCTTCTCTGGTAGATACTTCTCTCATGGGTGCTTTTAGATTGTCTACGGGCGTATAAACAACACATTGCTGTGCCTCATAAAGAGGTTTCAGCGTATAGTAAAGGCGGTCATCATCCACTGCGGACATGTTAAGGCTCCCTATCGCCTCTACCCTGCATATTCCATGGGTTCCGAATACTACTAGATCATTTACCTGAAACATAATTATTCCTCCTGCCTGAATGCCAACACTTTGATACATAAGTTACGATTTCTATATCTTTAGTCTAACACTTTAAAAATTTTTTGTCAGTGTTTTTTATTTATTTAAATATTTTCGTGAAATTTAGCCAGAGAACACCTTGCTATTACTTGTTGAAATTGTATAAAAATAATTAGAAAACGCCCCAAAATTCAGACATTTGTAAGTGTGCTGCTTTTGGAGCGTTGAAAGAATATTTTATTATCCTAAAACGACTTACTGCTTCTGCGCTGCCAGCTTAACAGCTGCACTGGCACCCACACGGCTGCATCCAGCTTCAATGAAGGCCCTTAAATCCTCAAGGGTTCTGACCCCGCCGGCCGCTTTTATCTTTACATCGGGACCGATGTGCTTTTTAAATAACTCTATATCTTCAAGAGTCGCACCCCCGGTACCGAATCCGGTGGAAGTCTTAATATAGTCAGCTCCGGCTGCCGTAACTGCCTTGCACATAGCGATCTTCTCTTCCTCTGTAAGATAACAGGCCTCGATGATGACCTTTAAGATGTTTTCGCCGGTTGCTTTTTTCAGTTCTGCGATTTCCTTTTCTACTTTATCGCAGTCTCCATTTTTCACATCGCTGATATTTACTACCATATCCACCTCAGAAGCTCCGTCTTCAATGGCTTTTTGGGTCTCAAGGACCTTTGATTCTGTCACACTGTAGCCCAGAGGAAATCCGACCACGGTACAGATATTAAGGCCTGGAAATTGTTCATGTACCCGGCTGATATAGCACGGAGGGATGCACACGGAAGCGGTTTTATATTCTACAGCTTCCTTACAAAGCTCCTCAATGTCCTCCCAGGTGGCAAACGCCTTTAATTGTGTGTGGTCTACGTAGCTTAACATTTCTAAATCTGTCATTATTTTTTCCTACCTTTCTATTCTGTCAGGCGTTTTACGCCTTCTTTGGTAACGCTGGCATAAAGTAAGGGTTCTGCCTTCGGCTTTTGACTGCTTATGGTGACTGCCTTTAATAATTCCTCTTCAGAAGCCGAAAACAGTTCTTCCTTTGAAGCATAAAGCACGGCTATGGTCTCTCCCTCTTCCACCTTCTGGCCTACCTTTTTCTTAAGGGCGATTCCAGCCGTATAATCAATCACGCTCTCTTTCGTAACTCTTCCGGCTCCTAAAAGCGAAGATGCGATCCCGCACTGTTCTGTATTCATATGGGTGATATAGCCGTTCTCTATGGCTTTTACTTCCCTTTCAAAAGCTGCTCTGGCAAAAAGAGAAGTGTCCCTGATCACCGATGATTCTCCTCCCTGAGCTTCCACCATGGCAATAAGGCGTGCCAAAGCACTTCCGTCGGCAATGGCTCCTTCCGCCAGCGCCCGGCATTCATCCATACTCCCTTTTCCTGCCAGATAGAGCATACCGGCAGCCAGGCTTAAGCAAACTGTCCTTAAATCCTCAGGCCCTCTTCCATGAAGAGTTTCCACTGCTTCAATGACTTCCAGGCTGTTGCCGATCAGACTTCCTAAAGGAATGTCCATATTCGTTATGAGAGCCATGGTTCTTTTTCCTGCGTGCTCCCCGATCGCTACCATCTTCTCCGCCAGGGTGATGGAGTCTTCCAGGGTCTTCATAAATGCTCCGCTGCCTGTCTTCACATCCAGAAGTATACAGTCATTACCTGCTGCCAGTTTTTTGCTCATAATAGAAGCGGCAATCAAAGGAATGCTGTCCACGGTTGCAGTCACATCCCGAAGTGCATAGAGTTTTTTATCCGCCGGAGCCAGATTTCCGGACTGCCCGATTACGGAAAGTCCAGTGGTATTGACCACATGAAAAAACTCTTCCTCCGTCAGGACAGTTCGCATTCCCGGTATGGATTCCATTTTATCAACGGTTCCTCCGGTATGGCCCAGACCACGGCCTGACATCTTCGCAACCTTTACCCCGCAGGCGGCTACAATTGGCGCTACCACCAGAGTCGTCTTATCCCCCACACCTCCAGTGGAGTGCTTATCTACTTTCACTCCCTGGATGGGCGATAAGTCCACCATATCACCGGAATGAGCCACCGCATCCGTGAGAATGGCTGTTTCTACATCGCTCATTCCCTTAAAGTAAATGGCCATCAGCATGGCGGACATCTGATAATCCGGGATATCCCCTTTTACGTAGCCTTTGATCATATAGCGGATCTCTTCCTCCGTCAAAGGTTCCCCATTCCGCTTTTTTGAAATTACATCATACATTCTCATGACACTCAAAAACCTCCCTTATACTTAACTGTCCCGCTTTTTTACCTACATATACCGGGCATTCAGGAATTCAAATTCTTTTTTGTAAACCCTAAAGGGAGCAGTTCTTTTAAGGTATAGACGGAAAACTCCTCTCCCGCACCCAGAATGATCTTAAATTCCTCAGGATCACAGAATTCGGCCATTACCTGCCTGCAAACCCCGCAGGGAGCACATAGTTCTCCCTTTTCGCCCCTTTTATTCCCCACAATAGCTATGGCATCAAATTCTGCGACTCCCTCTGAGACTGCTTTAAAAAATGCAGTACGCTCTGCACAATTCGTGGGAGTAAAGGATGCATTTTCAATGTTGCAGCCACGATAGACCGTTCCGTTCTTTGCCAGCAGGGCCGCTCCAACGCAAAAATCAGAATAAGGTACATAAGCCATTTTCTGAGCTTCGTAAGCCTCTGCCACCAGCATGTTTTTTGTCCTCTCATCCAGTTTCAAAGACACACCTCCTATTATTCTCCGGCTTATTCATTCCAGCAGTTACGAAAAGGGATTGCTCTGCAATCCCTTTGCCGGTTCATCAAATCTTTTCAAATCGTTCTACGTCAGTTACAAATATGGTAGCTCCGCCAAGTTCCACTGTCATCGGCATCATCATATATCCGGCTGAAACAGACGCGATATTTGGCGCCGGAACATTGCAGGTAATTTTTTGGCGTTTTCCGCAGGTATCTTTAATCAGAGTGATGACTTCCTCTACCTGTCCGTCATCCGTACCGATCATTAATGTAGAGTTTCCTTTCTTTAAGAAACCACCTGTTGTGGCAAGTTTTGTCACGCTGAACTGGTGTTCATTCAGCACATCAGTCACCCTGTTTCCATCATCTGAGCTGACGATTGCGTAAATAATCTTCATATCTACCACCTCGCTGTCTTATTTGGCAAAACTTTATTCATTTGATTCCTCTATTATAAATCATAATCAGGAAAAATAAAACAGTAAAATGGAAAATAATTATCATTTCTTTGTTAAAAATTGATATCTCTCATTTTATTAAGCAACTTTCGGTATATTCGTTCCCTCATCCACGGCTCATTTACTGCCTTTATGCATTCTTCCACACCGAACCAGCCCACTGCGCTGTTTTCATCTTCTTTCTTATGAAGGACCTCCCTGTCATCCGCTTCCAGAAGATAGGTCACATTTAAGTGAAGGTGGGAGGAAACATAAACTCCCCTCTTCTCATGACCGTCCACCGTCAGCACCTCCAGGGAAAAGATGTCCTCTGTGACCGGTCTTACCGTTCTAATCCCGGTTTCTTCCATTGCTTCCCGGACCGCTACTTTTAGCATATCCATTTCCCCATCTGCGTGGCCTCCGGTCCATGCCCAGGAATCATAGATATTATGATAGGCCATAAGAACCTTGTCACGGGACTGATTTACCACCCAAGCTGATGCCGACATATGGGCGCCTAAACTTTCACGGGAAAATATGGCTTCTCCTGACGAGAGATATTGGAGCAGCAACTCCTTATCCCTTTCTTCCTGCTCGTTATATGGTAAAAAGTCTTCTACTGTTTTCCTGAATTTCTCTTTGCAGTCCATGTCCTTCGTTCCTCCATCTTCCTGTGTTTTTAAGTCATACTCTACCATCTGGCGGATATATTTTTAATAGAATAAATTGAAATGAGGGTATTATATGGATTTATCAACTCTTGTTTTTGCAGACAAAGATCCCTGGCCTCCCATAGAGATCATATCTCATAATAAAGCGTATGCCGCCGCTATGCTTTCCAACATAGGCGATTGCAATTCCGAAATGTCTGCAATCAGCCTTTATATTTACAACAGCATGATTACGAGAAACTTCTTCTTTGATATAGCAGAATGTTTCCATAAAATCAGCATTGTTGAAATGCATCATCTTAATACCTTTGGCGAATTGGCCATCATGCTGGGCGCCGCCCCCAGGCTTTGGAGCTATAAAAGCGGACGATTAAAATATTGGACACCCGCCTGCAACCGCTATCCCACCCGGATCGGCCCCTTGGTTGCCAACGCTCTGGAAAGTGAGCTGGAAGCTATCCGGAAATACCAGTTCCAGGCCCAATGGATCGACGATTGCCGGATTAAGGCAATTTTAAACAGGATCATTGCAGATGAGCTTTGTCACGTAAAGATATTCCGGCTCATCCTGGCTGAACTTGACGACGACTTTGCCATCCCCCATCCATTCCAGGCATAGGCAGCATTTCACCTGATTACTTACGCCGCTTTACGATTTCATACAAGAATAACCCGGTACAGCCTGCCAAATAGCAGGCAATGTCCTTAAGATCAAAGGTTGAACCAATTATAATCCTTGCAATTTTATATTCGCTAAGGCCAAGCAGGTTCACTAAATGAAAATACTGCCCAATCTCCGTCAATGCGGCGAAAACAAATATGTACAATGGGAGCAGTTTTACTTCTTTTCCCACAAATGACCTGATAAAGCAATAAATCAGAACCACAACCAACATGTCACCAACATATGGTCTGATGAATTTATCATTTACAAAAGCAGCTATTAGTACTTCGATAATGAATACTACGATAAAGGCGTATAGGTACTTCATGTTTAATCTGAATCTCACGATACACTCCTTTTTTTATCAGAATTAAGGCAGCATAGCCCAAAGCTTTTCTGCCAGATAACCTCCGGCATTCACGGATCTTCTCATGCCGGAGGTTATTTTCACCTGCTTCATAAGAGTCGTATTTTTCATTTTACAGACCCTTTACTTTTAATTTATTGACCAGATCGACATAAAATTCGCAGACATCAAAACCTTCGATATTCTTCCTTGTTAAGTCAATCATGTCGCCGTGGGAAATTCCCTGCCTGCTTTTAGGAGTCACTACGCCGAGGAAGTCCCCCCATTCCATTGATTTCGCGGAAACAAGCCCGTCGTTTTCACCGCCCCCGAAAAACTTTATGATACCGTATCCCACATTAAGCGGAAACATAACTCCGGAATAGGAACAAATACGTGAGCCGACACTTTGATATAAAACCCCGGGGGCGTCCTTCATAATTCCGTTCAGCCGGTCACATTCCTTATCGGTTAGATCTTTCAGGCCATTGAAAAAATCCGGATCGTCATCGCCAAGCCTGGTATAGATGGATTCGTACTTATTCCCTATGGACGCAACCGCCTTTTGCGGAATCTTCTCCAATAACTTACGTACGTAATTACATCCCAGGTGCGGCGTGTTAATCGTAGTAAGAGACGCAATATATTGATCCATTCCGAGACAGCTTACCGCATACCGGGAATCAAGTCCTCCCTTGGAATGAGCAATAATATTGAGCTTTTCGCAGCCGGTCTCCCGGACAATATTCAGAATACACTCTTTTAGCTCATTCGCACATTGCTAGACTGATGCGGACGACTGATGGCTTCCGTAATAGATTACAGCTCCGTTATCCATAAGCTCCTTCGGTATCCGGCCCCAATAATTGAAGTTTTTCCAATCCCTGAAAAATATCCCATGTACCATCAGGATAGGGTATTTCGTTTTGCATAATTTCTCGTATTTCCTGTCACTGTTTCGTTGATGTTTCGCAATGGTAAATCTATACTCAGAAACCGATACGCCAAGGAATTTCCTTAGTATGACAATATTCACTACAGGCATCCACCAAAAAAGCAGCAAGCTTATCCTCGGCACGATCCCCAACTGGCCGGAACAGGTGAATATTCGTATAATCCCATTGAACAGCAGAATAAAAATCAGACCCGCACATACAAATATGTTTATTACCAGGATATGAACCCCAATTTCCGTGCCATTGGCTAAAACAAAAAGATATGCCAGTGCCTCAAGCATAAAGCAGGAAAAAGCCGCAAGTACCAGCTCACAGCCTCCGATTAGTGCCCTAAGCCTGTATTGCTGCGATTTATCCCTCCGCGGAGCAATATTGAAATAAATATAAAATAAGGCAAGGACTATACCTGCCGCTGTAGCAGCCGCAGTGCCGGGAATTACGTATGTCACTAAAATGATGTTCAAAAACAACGATAACAGAAAATAACATATAATCCGTTTTATGATAATTATGTTTAATCCCCCCCATAAACTTCAGCTATATTACATTATTTTACCATGCACATGCAATGTCGTCAAATTAACACAAATTTCTTTTTATCCCGCTTAATCCTGTCATAGTACCTCAGGTTGGGGGCAGATATAAACATGTCAAAAAGAGCCGGACGTTTATGGCGTCCGGCTCATCCTGGCCTGGCTTGACGGCGGCCTTTTAAGACTTCAGGATCACTCCGTTCTGATCTCCAGCCCCTCCTGATATCCCTTTTCCATCTTATGTCTTGCCTTTCTGTTTTCCACGGTATCAAAAATTATGGAAAAATCATAATCATCCGGGTAAAGCTCTTCTGCAGCTACCAGAAGCTTTACCCTTTTCTGGTTGACCCAGATTTTCTTATCCGGCATCTGAACCTGCAGTACCCCTTTATCATTTACGGGTCTGCATACAATTCCCTTTTTTTTATCGGGATAAACATACACGCTGTCTCCGATGGTGAACTTTTTTTCCATAATATTTTTATTCACCGCCGTCTTTTTCAGTTTTTCTATTTTAGGCCCGTTTAAGTTTAAGTGTCCAGCACTCTCTTTAAAGGCATCCGGCTCTTCTTCCCATAAGCCTTCCTGCTCTCCGTAAGCGTATCTTCTGGCTCTTCTTATCATAGAATCCGGCATTCCCAGCCGTTTGGCTATATAAAGAGCGCAGCTTTCCCCGGCCTCCCCAATCTCCATACGGTAAAGCGGCCTAAGGGTTTCCTTGTCAAAAGCCATTCGTGCGTTGGTAATACCTTCTGCCTCCTTGGCGTATGTCTTTACCTCTGGGTAATGGGTGGTTGCCAGAAAAAGGCATCCGTTGCTTCTTAGCTCTTCCAGTATGGCAATGGCGATTCCCATTCCTTCCGCCGGATCTGTTCCTGATCCCAGCTCATCCAGGATGACCAGGCTCTCCGGGCCGGCTTCCTTCAGGATCGTCATTACATTGGTGATATGGGCAGAAAAGGTAGATAGGTTTTCCGTAATGTTCTGACCGTCTCCGATATCACAGAGCACCTGACTGTTCATACAAAGATCAGCCTCATCACAGGGCAGGTGAAGGCCGCATTGCGCCATAAGGGAGAACAGCCCCACTGTCTTGATTGATACGGTTTTTCCTCCTGTATTTGGCCCTGTGATTACGATTCCCCGTTCTTTTTCTCCCAGTTCAAAGTTTAAAGGCACTACGGTTTCCGGGTTCATGAATGGATGGCGGCCATTTACGATTTTTATGGTACGATCCGTGTTAATATCTGGACTGGTGCCAGCCATGGAAGCGCTTAAGCTTCCCTTTGCAAACAGGAAATCCAGTTTCTCAAGAAGGCGTTTATCCCCTTCCAGAACCTCTAAATTTTCTTCCACTGATGCAGTAAGCATATACAGGATCCTTCTTGCCTCATTTTCCTCTTCAATCCTTAAAAGCTCCAGTTCCCCGTTAAGCTCCGCAATAGCTGCCGGTTCAATAAAAAGGGTGGAGCCGGTTGCTGACTGGTCAATGACACTGCCGGGAACCCTTGATCTGTAATCTTTTTTTACAGGGAGGCAAAGTCTGCCGTTTCTTAAGGTAACATAAGAATCGGAAAAATATTTTTTATTTCCCCTTAAAATTGCCTCTGCTTTTGACCGAAGCTTTTCTTCCAATCTTGCCACATCCTGGCGGATGTTTTTTAGATGTTTGCTGGCACTGTCCTCAACTTTGCCGTTTCTGACACTTTCATAAATCTCCCTTGCCAGATCCTCCAATGGGTTTAAGTCCTGCTCATAATAAGGCAGGCCAAGCTCCAGGTATTTACACCGGTTTAAAAAGTCCTTAAACCGTTTAACTGCGGTGAGCATTCCCCCTGTCTGTTCCAGTTCTTCCGCGGAGAGGCAGCCGCCCTGCCGTGCTGTATTCATGATCTCTTTCAGACCATTCATGCTGACTGCGGGAGGAAGCCCAATCCGGTCAATGATGGTCCTGGCCTCCGTCGTATCGCGAAGGCTTTTTTTCACCTCGCCTTCCTTCAGGCATGGGGTCAAATTCCTTATTTTCACCTTCGCTGCTTCCGTGTGTGCAAATTCTTCAAGTTTTTCTAATATAAGATTAAATTCTAAAATCTGAAATGTGTGATTCATGTAATTCTCCTCGTTCCTTCTGTCTTTCCAATTGGTTTCCTGAGGTTCATGGAGCAAAGGACAGGCGGAACCATTCGCCAGATGAATATGCAGGTATCTTCGTTTGGCTCATTGTTCGCGCAAAAAAAGCCTGTAAGACCACAAACCGACGTCTTACAGGCTTTTAACCTTATACTGTCTGCTTTGTATCTCATGGGCAAAACAGAAATACGAAATAGAGGAAAGACTTATGGCCTCCCTGATCCGATTCCTGTTTTTCATATTAAACTGCCTTATGCTCCATGATTATATACAATTAACAAACACACACATCCTATCTTTTATACTTCCATCACTATACCACGGAAAGAAAATCCGGTCAATCTTTTTTTCTTTTCCCTATTGACATGGCGAAATACATTGCTTATAATGTACCTGTTCAATAAGTACACTACACGACACTAAGGAGACCTACTGTGGAGATTATAATCAGCAGTAATACAAATAAGCCCATATATGAACAGATCACTTCGCAAATAAAAGCGCTGATTATGAGCGGAGAGCTGCAGACCGGAGATCCTATTCCATCCATGCGGGCATTGGCTAAATCCATTCATGTCAGCGTCATTACCGTACAAAAAGCCTATGAAGATTTACAACGGGACGGCTTCATTGAAACTACCGTTGGGCGAGGCAGTTTTGTATCGGCACAAAACAAAGATTTCTTTCAGGAAGAACAACAGCGAAAAGCTGAGGAACATCTGCAGGAGGCTGCCGATATTGCCCGTACCAGCGGCATATCACTGGGCAAACTGATAGAAATTTTAACCATGTTTTACCAGGAGGAGGAATAATAATGGAACCAATTCTGCAAGTTGAAAATCTGACGAAACAATATCCTGATTTTATATTGGATCATGTATCATTTTCCATTCTCAAAGGTGCTATTATGGGACTGATCGGTGAGAACGGCGCTGGTAAAAGTACTACGATCAATGCAATCCTGGATCTTATCCAAAAGGACGAAGGGGTGGTTAAGTTTTGGGGGCAGGAACTCTCTTCCGATCCCAGAAACATCAAAGAAAACATAGGAGTCGTGTTTGACGGCATCAATTTCTATGAAACCCTTACACCGGCCAAAATAGGCAGAATATCGGCGTCAGCCTATAAGCAGTGGGATGAAACCGCCTACGAAAACTATTTGAAAAAATTACAGCTTCCTCCCCGCAAAGAGATCAAAGCATTTTCCAGGGGAATGAAAATGAAGCTTAGCATTGCTGTTGCGCTTTCCCATAAACCGAAGCTTCTGATTCTCGATGAAGCAACCGGCGGGCTTGACCCGGTCATGCGTGACGATATGCTGGATTTGTTTTTGGACTTCGTACAGGATGAAAACCATTCGATTCTGATGTCGTCCCATATTTCTACGGACCTGGAAAAGGTGGCGGATTATATCACTTTTATTCATAAAGGGAAGGCCCTGTTCTGTAAAGAAAAGGATGAATTGCGCTACCAGTATGGTATTATCCGGTGTAAAACAGACCAGTTCGATGCTATCGATCAATCTGAGATCCTTGCTTACCGGAAACGTGACTATCAATGGGATGTACTGGTGGCAGACAAGGAAAAGGCCCGCCGTAAGTACAAAGCGTCAGTGGTGGATGATGCCACTATTGACGATATCCTTCTTCTCTATGTAAAGGGAGACCAGATAAAATGAAAAGTTTGATTTTAAAAGATTTATATAATATCGGACACAATGCCAAATCCATGATTTTTATACTGCTGGTTTTAGCTTTCGCTCTTATTCCTTCATCCGGCGTAGAAGGTTATATTATCATGAGCGGCATTCTATGCAGCATGATGATTATCACTACATTCAGCTTTGATGATCAATCTAAATGGCTGAAATACGCGCTGGTTATGCCAGTTACTAAAAAGGACATCGTAATCAGCAAATTTATTGTTCTTCTGATCTTCTCAGCCATTGGCGCTGTTACCGGACTGGTAATTGGCGCAATAGGCGGCACCATAGCGCATAAGGGTATTTTCAGCAGCGTAAATAACATGCTTTCTCTGCTGTTTACCGGTGCAGTAAGCCTGGTGATTTCAGAAATTGCAGGAAGCATGTCAATTCCTCTTCTGTTTAAATTCGGCGCAGAAAAGGCCCGCATATTAATGTTTGTTTCCTGTTTGATTCCTGCTTCCATCTTCTTTGGCGTCTATAAGCTATTCACCTTGCTGGGTGTTTCATTTACAGATCAAATTATATTTATCCTTCTGTGCTGCTCACCGTTTCTTGCACTGGTCTGGAACTTTTTGATGTATAAGATCAGCTATGCACTCTTTGCGAGGAAGGAACTTTTGTAATAGCCTACGGGAGTGCCAATGGTTTGCCATTTAACAAAGCGTCTGACAAACGATCCCCGGTATACACAAGCTTTAAGGAAAAGAAAGAAATATCCGTGAGTAACAGCTCAAAGAAAATACGGTCTCCTTCCCAAAGAGACAGCCCGCCTATTTCTTCCCTGGGGATCCATTTGAGTTCTCCTTCCGCACACTCGGTCAAGGTCCCTTCATATCTGTCAGCGGTGTATAAAAACATGTATTCATCCGGATACTTGTCTGATACAAAGGTGATAATGGCTCTAAGTAAGTAGGAAGTCAGGGATAATCCGGTTTCTTCCTTTACCTCTCGTAAAAGACATTCCTCCGGACTCTCCCCTTCCTCCAAATGGCCTCCTACTCCCAGCCACTTGTCCTGATTCATATCGTCCTTCTTTTTAATCCGGTGCAGCATTAAATAGCTTTCTTCCTGCTGGATATAACAAAGTGTTGTTAAATTTTTATGCCCCATTTTTTCTCCTCCATAGTTAAGCTTTTTCCTAAAGCTATTCTTCTTTTCCATGCCCCTTTTATACGCTGGGTCCCAATTCTCCATATACTTCTGTGAGATACTCCAGGAATTGCCTGCTGGCAACAGGGAGTATCTTCTTATCCTTAAAAACAACGCCAATGGTTCTGGCTAATGGCGGTTCCGTCTCTCTAACCAAATTTTTATAATCCGCACGGTTTAATATAAGTTCTGATAAAATCCCCACTCCCAGTCCTTTTTCGATCATGGCCATGATCGTATAATCATCATGGACGATATACTGGATATTGGGCTTGATCCCATGCTCACGAAAACTTTCCATAGGTTCACTGAGGCTTCCTTCTTCCAGGAGAATGAATGGTTCTGATGCCAGTTCCTCCAATAAGATCTTCTTATGTTCTGCCAGAGGATGAGAATGGGGAAGAACGGCCAGCATAGGGTCCTTCTTTAACGGAATGGTCTTAAGCTCCGGATCTCCCACTGCCTGGGGATTGATGAGGCCAAAATCCACGCTTCCCTCCTTAACCAGCTGCTCAATGGCCGTATAATCCCCCTGGTAGAGTTCAAAGCTGACCAACGGGTATTTCTCCTTAAACGTCTTAATTAATCCCGGCAGCCAATGACAGGATACGCTGGCAAAGGTGCCGATCCGGATGGTGGCATTCTGAATCCCTTCCATTTCTTTTCGCTTCTCTGTCAGTTCCCTGTAAGCATGGTATATATTTTTTATATAAGGTAAAAGTTCAGCTCCGTCGGGTGTCAATACCACGCCTTTTTTAGAACGGATAAACAGTACCGTACCCAGTTCCTCCTCTAAGGACTGCACCATCTGGCTGACGGCGGACTGAGTATATCCAAGTTCTTCGGAGGCCCTGGTAAATCCTCCTGTTTCCACAATCTTCATAACTGCCCGGTACCGCTTCACATCTACCAGCTCCTTATCATCAGTTTTTCTAATGTTTCCATTATAAACATTTGTTTTACTGATGTAAAGGTTCATGATATATTTTTATAGCATAATTAGGACGGTCACACACTATGAGGAGGAATATTATGAATACCAGAAGAGAACAGCTAAAATCCGGAATAAAGGATGGAATCCCTATTTGCCTTGGTTACTTTGCCGTTTCCTTTACGTTCGGAATTATGGCCACAAATTATGGGCTATCGCCTTGGCAGTCCATTGCAATCTCCCTTACCAGCCTGACATCAGCAGGACAATTTGCCGGTCTGGGCATCATCACGGCAGGTGCTCCCTTTGCGGAAATGGCCATTGCCCAGCTGGTCATTAATCTGCGCTATAGTCTCATGTCCTGCTCCCTATCCCAAAAGCTTGATAAAACAACCCCATTTTATCACCGTCTGCTGATTGGCTACGGGATAACGGATGAAATCTTCGGCGTTTCCGTGTGCAGGCCGGGTCCGTTAAACCCCTGGTATTGTTACGGCCTGTTTCTGCTGGCCGTTCCTGGCTGGACCCTGGGAACCGCAGCAGGGGCGTTCTTGGGCCAGCTTCTTCCTGATAGGGCTTTAAGCGCTTTAGGAGTAGCCCTATATGGAATGTTTCTGGCAATTATCATCCCCCCTGCAAAGAAAGATCGGATTCTGGCGGGAGTAACCGTCGTTTCCATGGTCTTTAGTCTTTTGTTTTTCCTGATTCCGGCACTTCACAGGGTTTCTTCCGGACTAAGACTGATCATTCTGACGGTTTTGATCGCGGGAACTGCTGCTGTTTTATTCCCGGTACCGTACACTATGGAGGTTTCCCATGAATAACCGAATCTATCTTTACATATTGGTCATGGCCGCAGTTACTTATTTTATACGCGTCCTTCCCCTGACCCTGATCCGGCAGGAAATAAGGACAACCTTCATCCGGTCTTTCCTTTACTATGTCCCCTATGTGACATTGTCGGTAATGACCTTTCCTGCCATTCTTACAGCCACAAAAAGCATATGGTCCGGTATTGCTGCTCTTTTGGCAGCCGCCATACTGGCTTATAAGGAAAAAAGCCTGTTCCAGGTTTCCTTAGCTGCCTGCATGGTTGTTTTTGTAATGGAATTCTTCCTGTGAGTATTTTTTCCATACAAATTCCATTATACCTCCTCCTTTTTTAATTAAAGGTATAAAACAATGGCTCATTCATATATATAACCGGAGGGATAATATGAGTTATTGTTGCGATGTACTATTTATTTCTGCATTGGCCTGCCAAATAGCAGATTGTTTAAATGATGATGAATTATCACTTTTGGCTGCAGACACGCTATTGTTAAGTGATACATTAAATGCGATCGCTGTCCGCCGGTCAATCTGTAATTCATCTGCAGACGATAAATCTTCATCTAATACTGCCTCTTCCGATCAGGCTAACAATACAGATGAAAAATCTTAACTCATCCTACCATTAGCTTCGCTTTTCCTATTCTTATATAAATCCTGCGTTCGGTATACAAAAAGAACGTCCTTTTAAGGGCGTTCTCTAACGATTTATTGTATGATTTCGTTTATCGGACATTCGCAGCCCGCGGCCATACTTGATAAGGTCAATAGGAATTTATGGAATGGGCTTGCCTATATTTTTGTCTATTCGCCATTGAGGGGCCGTATCATCATCACCCCAGTATTCGTCCAGGACTTTTATTCTGTCTTCCAGCATCTCAAAAAATGAAGTCACATGAAAAGAACTCTCTTTTGACCATACATGAGCAGCCGTAATAATAATATTTCCAATATGTTCTATTCGTTCAACTTCGCCGCTCCAACTTCCAGGATAATCACAGTTAGCTCTCAAAAATTCACTGACATTAAATAGTTCATTTGTATTATGCCAACGAATACAGGCGTCTTCGTGAAAATACTTTATTAGATCCTCTTCGTTCTGGGCAGCAATATGCCTCCAATACTGGATTATAAATTGATTTACGTCCATTCATATTACTCCTTTCCAGTTTATCTTCATTTTAAAGCTCAATGATACGTTCTATAAATTTGAAGATTTTTATCGTCGCCTCAGTTTCTTCTTGATTCGCCTGCTTCTCCCAAAAAACGACAAATAAAAGTTCAATACACTGCATCATGAGCAAAAGTGATTCTTTCTCAACTTCTTCTAACACAGTAATGCTTTCATATCCGAGAAGAAACTGACTGATAAATGTAAGCCACTTATCCTTTATTGCCATGAGGTCCTTCTGTCCTAATAATTGCCCCAAAAGGAAATAAGCGATATCAAATAAACGAGCATCCTGTTTGCCCAGGTCAAAATCCAGTACACCGGTCAATGTCGTTCCCTCAAACAGCAAGTTGCCGTAATGTAGGTCTCGGTGAATCTGCTGCTTTGGCAGACTGGGATAAATGCTGCACAGGGATTCTATTGGCTTAGACCATTCTTCTTGTGTCAGTAAACTGCTTTTGGTAAGTCCATTGCGAATCCAGCCTCGCAGCTCTTCATCAAACGATTGATTAACTGTCTGCTTATCGGTTATTTTCGCAAGTGCGCAGTGGATCTTTGCAATAATAAAGCCGGTCTGGTAAGCAATTTCTGCATAGTTCTGCTGAAATACCTCTCTTACATGACTACCGCCTAATTTTTCCATCAACAGATAACAGCCTTCTTGCGTCACCATATAATCTCCGCCATCCTTTAACGGCAGAATATGTGATACCGGAACCCCATCTGCACGTAATGCCGCTGAAAGCCTTACATTACTCTGTGCATTGTCTTCTGTTTTCACAAGCTTTAATATATACTTTCCAACTACGTCCCAGGTTGTTGGAGTCGTAGCAACAGGCTCTCCATGAATACCCCAATATGTTTTAATATCTAATAGCATAAATATGCTCCTTCTTCTGCTCAACTTAAGTCTAAGACTTTTTCAAAAAGCAAACTATCAGCCCAACCATCACTTTTCAAAATATACTGTTTATACTTACATCATCCAAAGACAATCACTTAACTGAAACCTTATCCACGGAATCCTTCCTCCAATTATATAATTACTGTCAGCCAACTTATTTATTATCAATATTAAGTTTTATTGTACAAAATAAATACGTATAATTTTATTTATTTCATTATATCAGAGTTTAATATAAAAATATAGTAATGCGTTATTATTGCCTTATTATCAAATGCCGCAAACTATAATGGACTTTGTATGCAGTTTGAAAACGCCCTGTTAAGGGCGTCCTTACTTAACTAAATCTCACATTCCGGTTCAAATTTATACATCATTTTACTATTCCTCATAAGAGATAACAGGAATCCCTTCTTCTATATGTTCAAAAATCGTTTTTGCTAAATATAATGGAGCATTTACACATCCATGGGTACCATTTCTTTTGTATATCTCACCTCCAAAGGAACGCCTCCAACTCGCATCATGAACTCCTATATTCCCGTAAAAAGGCATCCAGTACTTCACATCCGCCGCATAACCCGGTCCTGTTAAGACTGTATCTCTTTGCTTATAGTTAAGCATATAGGCTCCAACCACCGTTGAATATCCTCTGTTAGGATTCCCTGTTACCACTGGGCCATGGATAATTAACTTTCCATCTTTATAAAACCATATATGCTGCCTGGTTATGTTGATTTCCACGTAGGTATTGCCTATCTCATTCTCATCTCGGGACAGAGCTTTTTGTGTATAAACAGGTTCCTTGATAAGGATCAGCCCATGGCTTATATTTTTAAGCAGTTCCTTAGTTTCTGCGTCCTGATTAATTTTCCAACCATAAATTCCACCTTTTACTTCTACTACTTTCCCAACCGATGACCGGAAATTTCTTGTAATTCCGACAGTGTCATACTTTTTACTCAATTCCTTCACATACTTCGCAACAGAGGTCTTGTTTATTTCCACATCCAAATTGTCATCTACATTTAACCATTTATGTATCATGTTCCCATCTAGTATTTCCTTTTTGGTACCAAATGTAAAGGTAATACTGGTTGATACGTACTTATTTAAAATATCTCTGGTTTTATGAGTTTTAGCTGAGGTTAAAGTATATTGGGGATTTTCATAACAAAGTTTTTCATTTAAATCTAATTTAGTCTCTCCCATCAAAATACCTGACAGAATCGCTTTCACTAAATTATCTTTCCTTATTTTATTGCCATACACTTCTTCCACCAGTTCATAGGAACCGTTAGTATATTTAAAACCAACATTTTGTGGTTCAATCAGATTATTATTTATACAATTTAATTCGCTTATTTTATTTTCAAGGGCTTTTTTATTATAAGTGAATAAATCCTTCGAATATAGTTTTTGATCTTTAAATAATGAAACGATCCATTTTAGAGAGTTCTGCTTATGGAGAAGATTTGTAATATTATCTTCTCCTCTATATTCCAGTCCAACCTCCTGCCCGGTTATGTTTTCGATTTCCCCATTTCTTTCTATAAGTTGCAGCTCATAGTCCTTTACGTAGTTCCTCATTATCCGATCCACATCATCATTCGCTTTTAACGAAACATTTACTCCATTTATTACTGTGGAAAGATAGAAATGATTTGTAAAATATAATGATACAAGTAAATATATCAGTATAACTGAAGCAATAACGATGATTGTATTTCCTATGATTCCTCTTTTGGATAGTGCTTTCATTTTCTCATCCCACATATTATACCTCTCACAAAAATACACATGCACTATACTTCAGCATAATATTCACTTTATAATATGTATGCATTTCCAATTTTATAGCTTAAATATTTGTATGTGAATATCATATACCTCTTGGCAATTATTGGTAACGTAAAAGGGTGCTGCAGAACAATGCATTTGCTCTGCAGCACCCCTGTAAAATATAATATTTTAGTCATAGCTTGTACATTCCGAAAAGAACTGAAATCCTCCAACAAGTGTCGTCCTACAAGCCCCAAAACTATCTGGTTAGTCTTATATATTCATCGGATAGACTTTACCGATGGGGACTGTAAACATAAATCCTCCCCCAATACCTGATATGCCGTCAACTGCTTCCTGAACGACTGCTACCGCTTTTTCTACTAAACTTTCGTTTTCAAGAACAGTAAAAATTGTTTTACTATAAGGATGTGAATCACTTAGAAGCATATGTAAGGCGCTGAATAGTGGGGCGCTTCTATTCTCATTATTCACAATGGCGCTTCCCATTCCCTGGCTGTCCAATATGGTTGCACCACTAATTCCTTCCCTTACAAATCCTGATAAAATATCATCCAGACTGTCAACTGTGTTTAAAACAATAAACAAAACATACATAATTCCACCCCTGATTTTAATATTTTATACTTATTTTAATCATATGACTGAGAAACATGAACAACATTATTATTCTTCTGATTATGTTTTTCTTCTTTCTTCTCCAATTGATCAATTTCACCAGCTTTTTGTATCGCCAGCTTCGCAAATACAGGACCTGTTACTTCATAAATCAATACGCTAAACATGATAATGGTACCAATCGCAACGGCATATTCCGGTAATTGCTGACGCACCAGCACAAGAAGTCCAATGGATATACCACCTTGAGGGAGTAATCCCAAACCGAGGTATTTTGTAATATTAGGATCGGCTTTCACAGTTTTCGCACCGATCCATGCACCCAGCATTTTTCCACCTGCTCTTGCAATTACATAAGCGACCCCCACAATTCCTACACTGACTAAAATACTTAAATCCAGGCTGGCACCTGCTAATGTGAAAAATAAAATATAGACTGGTGATGCAAAATCATTGATCGAGTCAAAAACTCTCTTCGACTTTTTGAATGTATTTACCACAGTAGTTCCCATCATAATACACGTTAATAGAGGTGATAATCCTAAACTAACGGATACTCCTGTTGCGATTCCAATTGCCATGAGCGATGCTGCCTGTAGCTCGTCACGACCACTTGATTTCTTCGCAAAAATAGTAAGAATAAACCCCAGAACCAGACCAAGTAAAATAGAGCCTCCTATCTCAATAATCAGACCATTAAACATTTGTACTATGGAAAAATCCTGTTGACCTGTCGATAGTGTTGCTAAAGACATTGCAATTCCAAAAGCTATTATTCCAAACACATCATCTAATGCAACTACAGGTAATATTGTTTTTGTCAATGGGCCATGAGCGTTATACTGCCTTATTACTAATAAAGTTGCGGCCGGCGCCGTTGCAGCTGACATCGATGCAATTACAATGCTAAAGGCAAAAGGCTGATTTAGTAAATAGTACATGACAGTAAAAACAATAACAACAGCCCCAACAACCTCTGCCAAAGTAATGATTACGATGGATTTTCCTAATTTCAGCATATCTTTAATGACAAATTCATTACCTATACTGAAGGCAATCACTGCTAAGGCCAATTCATTAATTACAGAAAATGATTCCATATCACGTGAACTAATAAATTGTAAAAAAGAGGGTCCTAAAAACAGACCTGCTACCAGATAACCGGATACATTTGGAAGCTTGAATACTCTGGCTGCTTTCCCGCCTATAATTCCAACAAATATTACAATACTGATTTTCAATAGAAAATTCAATTTTGTTCCTCCACATCATAATATTAAACCTTATGACATACGTTTAACGCTTTTTGCATATATCAATACCCTATTACTGCGTGACCTCCTTGTTGGTATATTTTTGCACATCAAAAAAGCGGATAAACTAACTCATATTGAGCTTCGTCATTCGCTTGGTATACTCCTATGGGATTAGCTGACGGATTAGGGCTCCCAAGTTGCCCCTCTTAAAACTAAGATTCACCCCTGAGATTGGTTCCCCCACTATCAGAAAGATATTCGGAGTTGTTTCATTAACCTTAACATGGATCAGTGAAATAGTCAAATTTGACTAACCTCTTAGCTGAAAGCAGAGTGCGAATATCCGATTGACAGCGATTGGACTGGGCGAAATAGTCAAAACGATCATTTTAACTAGTATCTGCAGAATGTCATATGTGGAACTGAATATTTGATTGCCTTTTCATCTACTTCAATCTATACTAACTATACTAAATATAATACAGCCATGCCGCAAGCAAGCCGTGATCAGATCTGGAACCACATGGGAAGTTTTAATGATAGAATAAATCAGGGGGCCATATGAAAAGTATAATCAAATTTTTAGTTGTTTTTACATCATATACAATAGTATTTATTCTTGCGAATGGTATGATGCCATTCTCACAGGCATTTAAGGAAGCCAGCGCACGTACGGCGGCTGGACCTCTGGACTTACTGTATATAACTATTAGCTGCCTGTGGTTTAGCTCTACTATCTGCTATACCGTTTCCCATACTAAGTGGAAAGGTGTCAAACTGGCTCTCGTCGTAATCACCGTAATTAGCCTGGTTCATCCTGTTTTGACTCAGGTTGAAACATTGTTCTTTGGGAGCGCATTTTCCGTTATCTCCAAAAGTGATATTCTGCTGATTATGCTGGCAGGCATTTTGCCACTATTAGTCTCCGTCCCATTGGCTGTTAAAATGTGGAGTAAAGAAAAATCGCGGGAATCCGTTTATGATTCCCCTATTAGTGTGAAGAAGCTCGCGATAAGTATTGTTCAGGTCGGGTTTGCCTATATGATCGTATACTTTATTTTCGGCTATTTTGTCGCGTGGAAATCGGAAGCCGTGAGGATATTTTACTCCGGTGATTCGCAGGACATAGGCTTTTGGGCTAAGTTAATAGAAAACTGGAGAGAGAATCCGGCCATCTACCCATTCCAGTTTATGAGAGGTATACTGTTCGGCGTAGCCGCTTTGCCTCTGCTTTATATGGGGCGGAACCGTCGGAGAGAGTTTATCATTAGTATCTGCCTGATATACCTGTGTACGGCTATTGTACTCATTGTTCCAAACTTTCTTTTCCCTGATACGGTCAGATGGGCTCATTTTATAGAAATGTTTTTATCTATGCTGTTTTTTGGAGTGATTACAGGTTCAATAATGTCCCGCGCATCACAAAGAGAATGATCTTTACGTGATATTAATTGTAAGGATTCATGATATTCTTATACAAGGAGAACACTATATGGACAATTTTAATGATAATCGTACTTTTATGAAAAGTGGATTTGATCTTCCTGTACGTGAATTTATATCCGATCAAGAGCGTGGTATGCCCACCGGTTGTATTTTTATGGTCCTGTATCCCATATCGTGGTGAATGGCGTTACCATTGTGAAGCTCACCGACTAATGTTGTTGGATATTGGTTATATAAGTCAAAATTTATATATGGCATTTGAAGGAGTTGGGTGCGGTACTTGTGCAATTGCTAATACATACAGTACAGATATCTTAGCAAGCGTGGTTGCTGCTTTTATCATTATCTTTAACATCCTATCTTCCTTTCTCTGGCAATTGGATAAGACTCTTGAAGTTACTCATTGAACTTGAAGTTACTTCTTAATTTTAGTGCTTGAATGAAAAAGTAAGTT
>DEYX01000038.1 GCA_002365025.1 Hungatella sp. UBA3147
GATCGTGAAACTTTTCTGTCAGTTTCATGGAATCCTTTAATATAGCATCAATCGTCTGAACCACAGTATCCGGAGGCAGTCCTCCATCCTTTTTGCTTAAGGACATACTTCCTCTGGAAGCATGCATCCGTATTCCCAGCTCACCGGCTGCTTCAAACTGAGCCTCTATGATGCCGTTTCTTCCTTTCGGAAATACGTAGTGATGATCGAAACAGGTAGTACAGCCATTTTTCATTAGCTCTCCCATTCCCAGGAGTGAAGTAAAATAAACTACCTCTTCGTCAAGATTCTTCCAAAGTTCATAAAGGTTTATGAGCCATGGAAAAAGTTCCATGGATTGAACCTTTGGCAGATTTCGGGTAAAAATCTGGTATAAATGATGGTGGGTATTGACTAACCCCGGATACATGGACATATTGGTTCCGTCAAGCATTGTATCTGCCTGCCATTCTTGATCGCTGATATCAGCGATTCTTCCATTTTCTATGTATACATTGGTGTTCTCCAGTACTCTGTCCTGGGAATCACATGTTACGATATAACGGACATTTTTTAACAATATTGAATCTTTCATTGTTCCCTCTTTTCCATCCGGTCCCGGTGCAGTGCATCATCATCTTAACGGTCTGCCATGTCCTTTTTAATAATCTGCGTCATTGCTTCTATTCCCACCTGGATCGCTCTGTCTTCCCATTCCCTGGGATAATCCTTATCGTCATTGCTATAACTTTTGTAATTGGTCGCACTGATCATGACTGAGGACATTCTGATGTCAAGGGAGGCGGCTACCAGAAACAGCGTTGCACACTCCATGCTTGAATTGGTGGCTCCACCCTTTTCATAAGCTTCCCATTTGTTCTTTAACTCATAATACACCGGCTTTGTCTCAGGGGAAACTTCCGTGTAAAAGGAGTCCTTAGAGATTGTCACTCCTATATTATAAGGAATGTCAAGCTTCTTTGCTGCAGCTTCCAGTTCTTTTACCATCTCATAATCCGGAACAGCGGGGAATTCCTCAGGCAGGTAATGAATCCCTGTTCCCTCCATCCTTACTGCTCCATTGGGAATGACAACATCTCCCACCTTAACCTTTGGAGAGGTGGAAGCGCAGGAGCCGATCCTCATCATGGTGTGGGCGCCGCATTCATACAATTCCTCTACCGCAATGGCCGCCGAAGGTCCGCCGATTCCTGTGCTGGTGACGGAAACAGGTACTCCTGCCAGGGTTCCCGTATATGTAAGATACTCTCTGTGATGGGCTATTTTGACGGGATTATCAAAATAGGCTGCTATTTTGGCTGCCCGCTCCACACTTCCCGGCAAGAATACATATTGTCCTACCTGATCTTTGGTAATGTTCAAATGCATCATCTTTTTTTCCTGCATGTCCTGTTTTCTCCTGTCTTTTCCTATTTTATGCTCATGCTGCTTGGGCATGGAGGGATACCCTTACCGGATCTCCCGTTCAAAGCGGTAAATCGCCTCTAAAACAACCCGGATCTCATCATCCCAGCCTGCTGCCAATCCCGTATTCTCAGTTTCATAAATCACATCGCCTGTAACAATATTGCCGGATACGGCACTGATCATGGCACCTCTTACCTTCCGTCTGTGGCAGACCGTATAAAGAGCGGAGCTTTCCATTTCAACATTTAAGCAGCCAAGCTTTGATAATTTCCCGATCCATTCCTCTGTTTCACCATAGAATGCATCGTCGCTGGCATTGATTCCATAATAGAGACTGCCGGAAATTTCATCCTTCATATCCTTTGCCGTGTCGATCAGTACTCTTGTAAGGTCAAAATCCGGAACCGCAGGGAAGCAATCCGGCACGTAAAATCTGGAGGTACCTTCATTTTTCATGGAAGCGGTGGAAATCATTAAATCGCCGATTTTGATCCCTTCCTGTAAGGCTGCGCTGCTGCCGATACGGATTAAGCATTTTGCACCGATATTGATCAGCTCTTCCGCTGCAATGGCAGCCGACGGGCAGCCCATTCCCGTTGATGTAACAGAAATCTTTACCCCCTTATAGTATCCTGTAAAGGTGCGGTGCTCTCTGTTATTGGCCACCAGCCGGGCATCTTCCAGATATTTCGCCACTCGGTCGGAACGGGCCGGATCGCCGGGAAGCAACACATAGTCGCCGATATCTCCGGGATTTAAATGGATGTGGTACTGTCTTTTACCAAGGGTTTTTTCATCTTTATTTAATGACATTTTGCTGTATCTCCTTATTTTTCTTATTTTTCTGCCGTTGCTTTTGAATAGAGTAAACAGTCAGACCTAAAATGGTCGCCCCGTAAGGCAGCATCTGTACAAATTCTGATGGAATCTGCAAAAGCTGCAGGATATTGGAAAGGCCGTCAAAGAAGGAAAATACCATGGAAGAGATTAAGGCTCCCACCGGGTTTGCCTGTCCCATGGCGCAGGCTGCAAGAGCGATAAACCCGCGTCCGGCTACCATGTCCCTGGTAAACATGGATAAGTAACCCATGGATAAATACATTCCTCCCATTCCTGCCATAACACCGCATAATAAAATAGCCAGAAACCGGATCTTAACTACATTCTGTCCTACGCTGGAAGCTGCGCTGGGATTTTCCCCTACAGCCCTCATACGAAGTCCCATCGGTGTACGGTATAAAAAGACTGAGATCATAATCACCATGAAAAAGGCAAAGTAGGTGATCACATTATGGCCGGATAAAATATCTCCAAGGACTGGAATGTCCTTTATAATAGGTATGTTAACTGCTGGAAAGCTAAAGCTCTTTAAGGATGAACTGGACCCTTTTTCTCCTGTTGCAAGCTGGAGCACAAAGACCGTAAGCCCGCCGGCCATGGTGTTAACTGCCGTACCGCATAACACAGCGTTGGCCTTTAACATCAGATGGAAGTATGCGAAAACCCCGCTTACAATTAAGGCCGCACCAACACCTGCCACAAGCCCCCAAAACAGATTGCCTCCCCATGCACTGCCCAGAACTCCGAAGAGGGCCGAAATGAGCATGATCCCATCTAAACCAAGATTGACTACTCCCGTTCTTTCACAGATCACTGCGCCCAAAGAAGTAAGTAAAATAGGAGTTGCCACGCGAATCCACATAAAAAGGAAATCAACGATAAATGAATAATCAATCATTTACTACATCTCCTTTCATTCCAGTTTCTGCCTTTGCAGCCTCTACGATCATTCTCTGCTTCCATTTCTTAAGCAGAGCCTCGGCTGCGATCATCAGGATCATGACCCCCTGGATGATCTTTACCACCTCACTGCTGACATCGCTGTTTCTTGCCATAATGTTTGCTCCCACATTCAGATACCCCATAAAAAGAGCCGCAAGGGGCACCAGGAGGGGATTGTTTCTGGCAAGTAAGGCAACAGCAATTCCGGTCCACCCGTAGCCCGGACTCGAGGTCCATTTAAAACGGGTATACATGCCCAAAAGCTCCGCACCCCCGCCAATTCCTGCCAGTGCACCGGCAATTACCTGGGAGGCTACCATAATGCCGGTGACCTTTATCCCCGAATAGTTTGCAAACTTCGGATTGTTTCCCACAATTCTTAGCTTCATTCCAAAGGTCGTACGGAAGAGTAAAAAATAAATGAGCAGGCAGAGAACAACCCCAAGGATAATTCCGGCGTGGATCCTGGTGCCTCCTATGATTACCGGCAACAGGGAGGTATCCAGAAATGCGATGGAAGCAAGGCTTGAACTGCTGATCTCACGGAAATAGTAGCTTACCATATAGATGGCAAAAAACTGGACGATATAGTTTAGCATCAGTGAGGTCACCACCTCTGAAACCTGCCATTTCATTTTTAACAGCGCAGGAATCAGGGCTACGGCAGCGCCCATAGCTGCCGCTGCCAGCAATGCCACTGCAGAATGAATGCCGGTCGGAAGGGGGACAGAGGTCGCAACCATCATTGCACCAAGGGTTCCGATGAAAAAAGCGCCCTCTGCGATCATGGAAAACTGTCCTGCTCCGAAAATCAGGATAACGGCCAGTGCCGTAAACATTAGCGGGGAAGCTGCCTCCACAATATTGCCGATACGGCGGAAGGAGGTAAAGGGACCAATGAAGAAGCTGAAAAAGGCGTTCATCGGTTCAGAACTGGTTCCTAGTACAATCGCTGTGACAAGACCGCAGGACACCAAAATTGCTATCATCAGTTTTGCCATATCCACGATCAGGTGAATCCGTTTATTACTGTCCATGACAAGCCTCCTTTATCTCTGCTTCAGACTGCTTTTCAATACCAAGCATATATTTTCCAAGCTCAAGCTCGCTGATCTTCCCTGCATCCGGGAAATACGCCACAATCTGTCCTTCATGCATGACAATAATGCTGTCGGATAATCCCAGCACTTCATTTAAATCTGAGCTGATGAGCAATACAGATTTTTTACTGTCTCTCATTTTGATCAGCCGTTTGCGGATGAATTCGGTTGCACCTACATCCACGCCCCTGGTAGGCTGGTTGGCAATGATGACCTTGGGATCGTTTGATAGTTCCCGGGCGAGGACTGCCTTTTGGATATTACCACCGGAGAGGCTGTCAATCCTGACATCCGGATTTTTGCACAGCACCTGATAATCCTTTGCCATATCAAGCCCGTATTGCTTTATCTTTCGTTTGTCGATAATCCCATTCTTTGAAAATTTCTTCTGGGATATTTTATCTGAAAGGGTATTTTCCGTGATGGACAACGCAGGAGCCACGCCGGTGGTCATGCGGTCCTCCGGAATATGGGAGACAGAAAGTGCCCGTATATCCTTAATGCTGCAGCCGGATATCTCCTTGCCGCACATCTCGATGGAACCGGAGTTATATTTTCGAAGCCCAGTTAAAGCTTCCGCCAGCTCAGACTGGCCATTGCCTTCTACCCCTGCAATTCCAAGGATCTCCCCTTCTCTTAAAAGAAATGATACGTTGTTTACATAAGTTTTCCCGCTCTCACCGGAGATGCTTAAATCCTTTACCTGGATAGTGGGATCTCCCATGTCAGGCAGTTTTTTCTCTATATTCAGTATAACGTCCCTTCCCACCATAAGCTTGGAGATGTCCTGCTCTGTTACCTCCTTCATATCATACAGGCCCATGGACCTTCCCTGGCGTATGATGGAAATCCTGTCACACAGTTCTTTTACTTCGTTCAGCTTATGGGAAATGAAAATTATGGTATAGCCATTGCTTTTAAGCCTCTTTAATTCCTCAAATAATTCGGTGGTTTCCTGTGGGGTCAAGACTGCGGTTGGCTCATCTAAAATCAGTATTTTCGCTCCCCGGAACAATGCCTTCAGTATCTCCACCTTCTGCTTTTGGCCTACGGTTAAATCTTCAATTCTTGCCCTTGGGCTCACCTGCATGTTGAATTTTTCCGCCATCTCTTCTACCTGTCTGTGGGCATTCTTCCTGTTGATCAGCAAGCCTTTTCTGGGTTCAACGCCCAGAATGACATTCTCCGCAACCGTAAGTGATGGAACCAGCATGAAATGCTGGTGTACCATTCCGATCCCCAGACTGATCGCTGATTGAGGAGAAGAAATGATGGTTTTTTCGCCGTTGACGTAGATATCCCCTGAGGTCGGCTGCTCTTCGCCAAAAATGATTTTCATTAAAGTGGATTTACCCGCTCCGTTTTCTCCGGACAAAGCATGGATTTCTCCGGCAAGAACAGAGAAGTTGATCCCCTTATTCGCCATTACGCCATTGGAGTATACTTTAACGATATTTTCCATCCGCAATACTTCTTTTTTCTCTTCCATCCCTATTACTCCTTAAAAATCCTTTTGGAAAGGGCAGCAGCAAAGGCGACCATATAGTTTGCTGCTGCCCCATGGATTACCGGTGCCCTATGGTTTTAATAACAGGCTTATTTCATGCTGTCACGCAATGCAGCGACTTCTTCTGTCGTCATCTTCATAGCGCTTCCTACCGTAATATCACCCTTGATGATCTTGTCCTTTACCTCATCAAGATTCTTCTTGATATCTTCCGGGACAATCGTGTTAAAATTATCATTCTGAGCCAGACCCACTGCACCGCTGTCAAGGCCAAGAGCATATGTTTCCTCACAGGTCATGGAGTTGTCCATAAGGCCTTTAACTGCTGTTACAAGAGAATCTCCCACATTTTTCAGGGTTGAGGTCAAAATATTCTTTGCGATGTCAGGATTCGTATCCTTTAACTGGGTATACAGATCCTGGTCACAGGCGATTAAGTATTTGTCAACGTTGTTTGCCGCAGTTGCTGCGCCGAGAATACTTTGTGACGCCGGCGCATATACGATCTGGGCACCCTGATTGTATAACTGGGTGGTCATTTCAAGACATTTGGGAACATCTTCAAAGGAACCTACATAGGAAGGGATCACCTTGATGCTTGGATCTACATATTTCACGCCTTCCAGATATCCTACCAGGAAGTCATTGATATTTGCCACATCCATGGATCCGATAAAGCCTAAGGTTCTCTTGGAAGCATCGATCTTTGCGTCTCCGGAATCAAGCATCTGGGCAGCCAGGACACCGGCTAAGAATGAGCCCTGGTTGGAATTGTATGTTATGCCCATCATATTTCCGTCAGCAACAATCGTCCTGTCCACATCGCTGTCAAAGAAAACATACTTTTTGTCAGGATACTGTGCGGCCGTATTTTGTGCCACTTCTTTCACGGACCAGGTACCTGCGATGATCACATCCCAGTCCTGCTCGGATACGTCCGTGAAATGTCCTTCATAGCTGGTTTCGTCCCGTCCCATTTCAACAACCTTGATGTCGGCCCCCAGTTCATCTCTCATACGATAAAGGCCGCTGGCCGCTGAATCATAAAAACCTTTGTCCCCCAGGTTTCCGTTTACCAGATACACGGCCTTTAACGGCTTTTCCGGAGCCTTCTCTCCGCCTGCTGTATCCGCCCCTTCTGTTTGCTCCTGTTTTCCGGCAGTCGTCTGTACGCTGTCATTTGTTTTGCCGCATGCGGTGAGCATAGCGCAGGCAAGTACCCCTGTAAGAATTAATTGAAACGTTTTTTTCATTCCTTTCTCCTTTCTGTTGCTGCGTTGCTTGTGTTTGTTTTTCAGTATATTTGAAAAGAGCTTTCCGTACTTTTAAAAGACCTTTGGACCGGTCTGCTCTTTTTCAATTACATATGAGACTTGCGCTCCATGGAGAAACGGTACATACTTCCGAGAAGCTGGTGCTTGGCATAGCTGAGCTGCTTATCCCCCTCTTCTACCAGGATCTCTTCCACAATAATGACCGGCTCATTTTTATTAATGCCTGCAATATAAGAATCCGCATCCGCATTCAGCACATTGAATACCGTCTTGGCATGCTTTGCCAGCCGATACAGTCCATAAGTGCTGAACTCCCTCATCTTTTCTGTGTCATTCATATCCAGCTGGAATTTCTCCATGTATTCCGCATCGAAAATTGTGACCGTGTTTGCCACCTGGCGCCCGTTGGAAAAATAGTCCGTACTGGTAAAAACCATTAAATCTCCCGGCTTTTTATACCCCAGCTCATGAGCAACATAGACGCCGCAGGGCTGGTACTGGGCGGAAATCTTAATCTCATCAATGGTGTCCACGCAGTTCTCAATGCACGGGTTAAACAGCCACTGGAATCCATCCTTATATTGCAGCGCATGTGTCGAGACTACTGCCTGTTTCCCCTGTGTCTTATTTATGTATCCATCCTCTTCCAGCTTTCTCATGGCCATTCTGACCGTACCGCGGCTGACCTTCCAGTAATTAGCCAGCTTATTTTCACTTGGAACAACATCTCCTGCTTTGATCACGCCTTCGACTATTAAATGAAAAATAATATCATAAATTTTTACGTAGTTCGGAATCACCAGGTTCTCTGAAATATCTTCCTCCAGAAGCGGCAGCTTATTGTAATCCATCATACCAATCACCCCACAAAATCATTTTTTATAATAGTTCTCATCGCCTCAATGCCAACCAGAATCACTCGGTTTTCCAATTCCGTAAGGGGTACCCTGTCCTTTTCCGCGGAGTTCTTATAATCCGTGGCACTTACTAAAACGGAAGCTGCCCGAATCCCTAAGCTAGCCGCTACCAGAAACAGGGTGGAACATTCCATGCTTGTAGAGGTGGCACCGCCTGCCTCGTAGGCACTCCATTTATGAAGGATCTCATACTTTACCGGCTTTTTCTCCGGCTGAGTCTGACTGTAAAAGGAGGCTTTTGTAATGGTAACGCCCACATTATAGGGCATATTCAGCCGCTGGGATGCGGCCTCCAGCTCTTTTATCATGGAAAAGTCCGGGACTGCAGGGAATTCCACCGGCAAATAATGATTGCTGACGCCTTCCATCCGGATTGCTCCATTGGGAATCACGATGTCCCCTGTCTTCACCTTTTCTGAAGTTGAAGCGCCGGAACCGATGCGAAGCATGGTATCCGCTCCGCACTGGTAAAGCTCCTCCATGGCAATGGCGGCAGAAGGTCCTCCGATTCCGGTACTGGTAACTGCCACTCTCGTTCCATCAAGTTCTCCCACAAAGGTCCTGAACTCACGGTTGTATGCAATTTCTCTTGGATTGTCAAAATGAGCGGCTATCTTTTCTGCCCTCTCCGGGCTCCCCGGTAAAAAAACATACCTTCCAACATCGCCTTTTGAGATTCCAATATGCATCATTTTCAATTTTTCCATATTCTCCTCCTCTTCTGGTATTTTATCGTTTTTAACTTGGCAGCCAAGTTGTTGGCATTAGAATATCACTTGGCAGCCAAGTTGTCAATATGTTTTCTTTCAAAATTCATTTTTTTAAGTGCAAAACATACAAAAAAAGACAAATGGCCTTCATTTTAATAGGCGTATTTTAAATGTAGTGAATGATTATCCTTAGAATAATTGTGCAAATTATTATATTAATTGGATAAATACCAGAATAAACTTAACAAATTCCCTTATCCAACTTCTGTAAGAGGGGCGGTTGCCATCCCCTTGAAACATACAATCCCAAAAACATTTCGCCTCGGTGTATGAAAAGACCTCATTATTAAAAGTTATATGTAGGGTTTGTAAAAAGGAGGGGAGGAAACCTGATAAAAGATAGGAAAACTGATGAAATTAGGGTTCTCCGGCCCCTCTTCATTGACGAACAGTCAAATTTAGGATAAGCTAAGTATGAGAACAAGAATACATAACTTGACAAAGGAGATTACTTGCTATGAGCATCCGACTGATCGCCTCCGATATGGATGGCACCCTTTTAAACCCTCAGACCAACATCTCAAAAGCCAATGTAGATGCGATCCGCAGGCTTGAGCGCGCGGGCATAGAATTTTTAATCTGCAGCGGACGGGATTATCAAGAAGCAAAAGCCGTTATGGATGCCTGTGATATCACATGCAGCTACATCTGCTTAAGCGGGGCTGCCGTATACAGTCAGGATGGTGAAATACTGAGTGAGATTCCTCTTACCCCTCAGAACCTTGTAGATATAGATCGGATCCTTACAGAGCAGCAGGCAGATATGGATATTCTGACTTCCCTGGGACGGTATACCACTACCCCGAAAGAGCAGAAGTTAAACGAGATATACTCCTTCTTAAAAAAGAAATTCAGCTCCTTTACTGATCACATTTCCCAAGAGCTGGAAGCTGCCGTACAAAACCGGTTGGAATCCACAACCTTTATTTCTTCTCTTGAAGAGCTTCCTGAGGACAGTGATGTGTTTAAGATATGCAGCAACGGACTTCCTGTTCAAAAGGCTGCAGAATTAAAAGAAATCTTCGCAGACTATCCGGATCTGGCTGCGGCCTCCTCTTTCCCTGACAATATAGAGCTGACCAATCAGGCTGCTCAGAAAGGGCTGATTCTGAAAGCATACGCAGAACAAAAAGGAATCTCTCTTAAAGATGTGATGGTGATCGGTGACAGCGACAATGATCTGTCCATGTTCACACCGGAATTCGGGTGGACTGTCGCCATGGAAAATGCCATGCCCTGTATCCGGGATGCAGCAAAATATCACACCAAATCCAATACAGAGGATGGGGTTGCCTGGGCCATTCGCAAGCTTGTGTTTCAGGAAAACAGCTGAAGTACTTACTATTAAGAAATATGGGCATTCCTACTGATCTTTGAAGATAAATTAAAAAAACGGCGTACATCTGGATCATATCAGATGTACGCCGTTTTTTAATAAGCAGGTTTTCAGTTTTCTGATGGAGAGTCTACTCCATTTGCAGCAATAATAAATGGCGCCCATATTGCAAAGGCAGCAACGTACGAATCATGCAAATCATACTTCAGTAAAACCAAACAATTTCCAGGGTTTTATGTAATCAAGCAGTACCAGTTCATAATCAGGTATATGGCCGATTACATTCTTTCTTCCGTCATTAGGCATATCCTTTAAAACAACATGCAGTTCTCCCTTATAACGGGAGTACCCGTCATTTAAAATCACAACATCCCCCCGTTTTAAATCCCGGGTATTGGCAGGAAGAATAGACTTGTCAGCAAAGACTACTCTCGGCCAAGTGGACCGTATCATATATTCGCTGATATCGCCTCTGATCGCATGCTGCCGTTCAAAGTAAAGAATCTCCTGCTCTGTTTCCGTCAGTTCCTTTTCCAGGCAAAGACCAAACATCAGCTTTCCAGGAGTCACTGAGGCACAGGCCTTTAACTCCTCTTCAGAAGCATAGGCATTGGCGATGATCACATCATCTACCATACGGGTTGCAAGCAGATGCCGTACCTGTGCATCCACAGGCAGGCCCCGGTGCATCTCCAGAGTACACAATCCCTCATTCACAGGCCAGGGGCCAAAGGTATTTTCATTGTTACTGGATACAAAGGCCGCAACCTTAAGTCCGTGCTTTTTCATTTCCCGGTTGCAGTAATCAAAATGCTCCAGACTGATTCCCGTATATTTCTGAGGATAAAAGTTGTGGCAGGTAATGATCCTTTCCGGCACCGGATGATGATTCATAATATTTGCCACATAGCTTGGATCGGTACTGGCGTTCAGCTCGATCTTCAGTCCCTCGCTGTTATAGCTCATTGCAGCTTCTTTCATACCGTCAAAACCTACATCCAGCCGGATACCGTCTGCATGCATTTCTTTAAAGGGAGCCAGATTGTCATAGGAAGCCCCCAGTGCTTCAAAAACAGGAGGCGCCACATCCAGTATCACTTCCATACCGGATTCATGGGCCGTATCAATCATATCCCGGAATTCATGGATCATCTCATCTTTATTTTTATTCCCCACGCTCAATAAACAGGTGAAAATCCGCTGAAACCCGTATTTACCGGCCAGCCGGATATATTCCTTATCCCGTTCCGGAGTGGAATGCTCCGGATACAGGGAGATACCAAGTCTTCCCATAATTAAACACCTTTCCACTTTCCTGCCCAGCCTTTTGGGCATAATGGTATACCCACATGGTATTTCCGTTATGTGGTTATCTCAATTATTTTTTCAGTCGGGTTGTTAAATTCTCTGATATACACGACCGGGCTGCCGCTTTTGCTTACAATGGTGCTCTCAACCATAATAATCGGAGTATCCAGCTTTACGTGAAGCAGATTTATATATTTTACAGGAACTATAATAGGAAGAAACTTCTGTGTAACCGATCCTTCATCAATGTATCCCTTCAGATCCAAAAGCTTATTTAAGTTGTTGTAATCATTGTCATTGATCAGGCTTTGGATCAAATAGATTTCTTCAACACTTACAGGCTTTCCATTCTTCCGGTTTAAGCGCACAATCCGGATCATCCGGTCCTCGGATCCGATTTCCAGACAGGCAGCAACCTTTTCATCGGAAAAGCAGGAGCTGAAATAGATCACATTGTAATCATAAGTATCATCCATGGGCTTATTTAAAGTCTCTGCAGATGTATTTTTTTTCATCAGCCTCTGGTCTGCAACAAAAGTGCCTTTATTTTTATCTCTGTATAATACTCCCTCTTCCACCAGTTCATTTAAAGCATTGCGCACAGTCATCCGGCTTGCATTATACCGGCTTGCCAGTTCCCGTTCTGATGCAATAGGGGTATTGACAGACGCATCCTTAATTTCTTCCATAAGGTCCTGTTTTATTTTCTGATATTTCGGAGCCCCCATTGTATCACCTCTTATCACATTTAATTCTCTTTTATCCTCTGTCCCTTAATGAAGTTTTCCATAGATGACAGCATCCTGGTAACCCTCTTTTTGAAACCTTTTTGATAGAACCAGGAGACAATTTTATAGTTTAAGGAGTAGGAAGTACTCTCCCCCTCAAATACCTCCCTGTAGTGTACCATAATGTTTCCGTCTTTACTATCTTCGATCTCGTAAAATATAACATTCGTCCCATGGGATGTACGGAAGCTTGCCTCATAGCAGCTGGGAGATACAAACTGCTTGATCACCACATCCACATGGTTCTCCTGCCCCATTTTATTTATCATCTTCTTTTTATAGCGAAAACCGGAATAAACCTGGTCTGGATTTACCTTTTTCCCTGTAGCCTGGCTGATATCATAAGCAACCGAGGTTGCCAGGGCATTGAAGAATTCCTTTGCTTCTACATTCAGTTTTTGATTTACTTCCATATGCCTCTCCTATTTGCCCGTTTCAAAACCGTTGTTTTTAAGCAGCTCCTGATACCAATAACCCGACTTTTTTATGGTCCGTTTCTGTGTTTCCAAATCCAGCTCCACAAGCCCGTAACGGTTTTTATAAGCATTGAGCCATGACCAGCAGTCCACAAAGGTCCACACATGATATCCAATGCAATTGCTTCCTTCTTCTATCCCCTTATGAAGCCAGGTCAAATGCTCCTCATAGAACTCAATGCGGTAATCATCCTGTATCATACCGTCTGTCTTAAAACGTCCCTCATGTTCCACGCCCATGCCATTTTCCGTGACCATCCATTCAATGTTTCCATAGTTGTCACGGATATTAAGAGCAATGTCATATAGGCCTCTGGGATAGATTTCCCAACCCCTGTATGGATTCATCCGTTTACCAGGCATATCATAGATATCAAAATAATATTCCGGTGTAAATGGAGCTGATGGATTAGGTAGGCTGGCCTTTGCGCAGACACGGAAGGGATGATAGTAGTTTACTCCCAGAAAATCCACCGCATTCTGACGGATGATCTCCAAGTCCTCCTTAGAAACATCCGGCAGTAATCCATGCTTTTCTATGAGAGCCACCAGCTCCGGATCATAAGTTCCCTTTACGGCAGGATCCAGAAAACTCTTATTCTGGAGCAGCTCAGCAATCTTTGCTGCCTTCTCATCCTCCGGATGGGAACTCCTGGGATAAGCCGGGGTCAGGTTTAAGACAATCCCGATCTTTCCTCCCTGCTTCATGCTGTGATATTCCTTCACCGCAAAAGCACTGGCAAGGGCCGTATGATAAGCCACTGAAACCGCCGCTTTGGGATCTACCTTGCAGGGATAGTGATAGCATTGCAGATATCCGCATTCTACATGAACGATAGGCTCATTAAAGGTAAACCAGTGCTTCACCAGATCTCCGAATAAGTTAAAGCAGATCCAGGCATAATCCTTATAATAATCCACGACCTTCCTGTTTTCCCAGCCTCCCAGCTCCTGCAGCTTTACCGGCATATCAAAGTGGTAAAGATTTACAAATGGTTCGATCCCGTTTTCCCTTAATTCCAGAAACAGGCTGCGATAAAAATCAACCGCTTTTTCGTTCACCTCACCAAACCCCTCCGGAAACAGGCGGGACCAGCTGATGGATGTCCGAAAAGAATTATGGCCTGTCTGCTTCATCAGCTGAATATCTTCTTTGTAATTCTGGTAGAAGGAAGAGGTAATGGCCGGGCCAATGGTTCCATGAAATTTATAGCTTTCCTCCTCATACCACAAATCCCAGATATTTTTGCCTCTCCCGTCATCTTCAGCACCTCCCTCACACTGGGTGGCGCTGGTTGCACTTCCAAAGTAAAACCCTTCCGGAAACTTAAGTCTCATATCTTATACCCCCTTATTTCCTTTTCTTTATCAGCATGACTGCACCCAACAGTACAAATATCAGACCAACGGTCATATACATGGCAGGAGATGGAAGCTGGGGTGATACAGTAATGAACAGGCAGCCAATGGCAATTAAAAATATGGTCCAACTTTTCATGGAGCTATCTCCCCTTCTTTCTCTGCTAAACTTAAGAACTGCCAAATCAGTTCTGTCAGGACAACCCCTGTGAACTGGTCTGGCAGCTCCTTCTTAAACTAAGTTACTATTCGCTTTTCATCTTATTTGCCATCATTACAAATGGTGTCCAGATGGCAAAAGATATAAACAGATTAAACAATGATACAATCGCCGCCATTATGCTTCCGCCTGTTGCAAGGAAGGCGTAGATGCCTGCAGGCATTACCCAAGGTACAGCTACGAATACCGGCGGGATCAGGCCTATGGCAGTTGCGCCGTATGCGATGGCCGCGCATACCGGAGGAACGATCAGCCACGGAATCAAATATACCGGGTTCAATACGATAGGCATACCAAAGATGATCGGCTCATTGATATTAAATACACCCATGGGCCAGGACAGCTTGGCAATGGCTTTCTGGTCATCCCTTTTAGAAAACAGGAAGATTGCGATAATAAGTCCTAAGGTAATTCCGGAGCCGCCCATCTGACAATAGGCATCAAAGGAACCGCGGGTCCATAAGTATGGAAGATTCGCAGCGCTCTGACTGGTGGTAAATGCCTCAATGTTCTGGTTCAGTGCCGTTAAGTAGATTCCGTCCATGATAGGAGCAAGTACGTTGTGTCCATGGAGACCAAAGAACCATAACAGCTGGATCAGGAATACCATGAAGATTACGCTGAAGAAGCCCTGTGACAAGCTGAGGAGCGGTCTCTGGATATATCTGAGAACCATATCATTAATGGTGGAACCTGTTGCGGTTATGCAGATCTGGGTTAAGATACCTGCAGCATAAATGGCGATTACACCTGGAACAATTGCTGCAAATGCTTTGCTTACTGCTGGCGGTACAGAATCAGGAAGGTTAATGGTAACCTTTTTCTGCATCAGCTTTATGTAAATCATGGTACAGATAAAGCCCATAATCAATGCGGTAAACAGACCACCGGAACCGGTATATCCGGAACCTAAGTATCCCCAGCCGCTGACTCCGTTTAATGCAACACCGCCGCCTGCTGTGGCAGTTACATCAAGTCCCAGACCTTTCAGCTGGTCGGCAGCCGCCGCTGCAACACCTGGAAGTTCATAGTTGAAGGTAGCGCTTTGTCCCATACAGGTGACTAAGCTTGCAAATGCGATGACTCCGCCTGCAATGGCGTTTACATCGTAGGTTTTAGATAGATTGTAGCCCAGGGCAAAAACAAATGCCAGAGCAAGAATTACAATAGAGCCAAAATATACGTTTCCGTTAACACTGATGATTGGAGACATTGCCTGGACAAAACCGGTCATGCCTGCCTGGTTTGGAAGATCTCTTAAAAATACATTAAGTAAAACTGCTATGGAACCAACCATGGTAATTGGCATGATGGCAATAAAGGCATCACGAATGGCAACCAGATGTTTCTGGGAGCCAATTTTAGCTGCGATTGGCATAAATTTTGCTTCCATGAATGAATTAAATGCACCCATACTTTTTCTCCCTTTTTATCCTCCCCTAAACGCTTGGAACGGGGAGTTACTTTTTCATACTTACCCGTTTAATTTCCCCAGCGCCTGATCAAGTACTTTGGCGCCATTCATTGTGCCGTAAGCCATCATATCGATGACAAGCACAGGTTTCTCATTTTTCACTCTCTCGTTCATCTTCTTCTCAAGATAACGAACCTGAGGCCCCAATAAAATAATATCTGCCTTTTTTACTTCCTCAACGGATTCAGAATCTCCCACTGCCCAAATGGTGGCCTCCACGCCTTTTTCTGATGCTGCATCCTGCATTTTCTTTACAAGCATGCTTGTTGACATTCCCGCTGAGCAAACTAATAAAATATGATACATCCTCGCACCCCTTTCTGTGGTCTAGACCACTTCTTATTACCCATATAATACTATAACATATGCAAAAACACAAGCAAATTCTAAAATAAAAATAAACTTTTTATTTAATAATTTATAATTACCCCTTTCAGCATAAACATTATCCGTTATTACGCCATAAAAAAAGCTGTGAAATAGACTTTTTCAGTCAATTTCACAGCTTTTTTCTATTCTGGACTTTCGTTTTTAAAGAATTGAGGGAGGTATTCTTTATGGGCCTCCAGCAATTCATGAATGACAGCATTGGCATCATGATCGCTTGCACAAAGAGGGTTCATGTTGAGAGCCGTCACTGCCAGATCCCGGTTTCCGGTGACAGCCGCTTCGCAGACCAGGCGTTCAAAGGTTTTTATGGTTTGTATGGTTCCGTTAATCTGGGGCTTTAACTCGCCTACGGCAATGGGCTTTGGACCGCCGCTTGTGATGATGCATGCTGCTTCCACCGCACCTTCTGCCGGTAGGTTTGTAATCGTCCCGTTGTTCCGTATGTCTACATACTGGATATCACCGGTATTATTGTGCAGGGAGCAGATTAAGTTGCAGGCAGCATCGCTGTACCTGGCGCCGCCTCTCATCTCCAGCTGTTTTGGCTTTACATCCAGGTTCTCATCCTTGTACAGCTCAAACAGTTCCTCCTCCACCTTTTTTACCACTTCGCCCCGGACCCGGCCTTCCTTGTATTCCTTTAACTCCTCTTCCAGCTGTTCTTTGGTAAAGTAATAGTAGTTGTGATAGGGGCAGGGGATGCAGTGAAGCCCCCGGATAAACTCCGGTGAAAACGGCAGGGTGGAAAAATTCTTCATGGAAATGGCATCCTCGGCGCTGATGTGCTGATAGATTTCCAGGATCTCTTCCATCCTTGACTGTCCATCCACAAATACATCTGTTGCAAAAATGTGGTGGTTTAAGCCGGACAGCTCCATCGTCACCCGCTCCGGCTCCACATCTAAGAGTCTGGCAAAACCATTTACCATATTAACCGGCACATTGCAAAGGCCGATCACCTTTTTATAATCCGTATATCTTAACACAGCCTCTGTGATCATTCCCGCTGGATTGGTGAAGTTGATCATCCATGCCTCAGGACAAAGTTCTTTCATGTCCTTTACAATATCCAGGATTACCGGAATGGTCCGGAATGCCTTGAACATGCCTGCCGCCCCGTTAGTCTCCTGGCCGATCATGCCGTGGCTTAAGGGGATCCGTTCATCCTTGATTCTGGCATCCAATAGCCCCACTCTCATCTGTGTGGTCACATAATCCGCATCTTTTATGGCCTCCCGCCTGTCATAAGACAGAATCACCTTCATGGGAAGTCCAGCTTTTTTAACCATGCGCTGTGCAAGGGCACCTACGGTCTCCAGCTTTTCTCTTCCTGCTTCAATATCCACCAGCCAAAGCTCTCTTACAGGCAGTTTTTCATAACGTTTGATAAACCCTTCCACCAGCTCCGGTGTATAAGAGGAGCCGCCTCCAATGGTAACGATTTTGATTCCTTCCATAATCTCTCTCCTTTTCCTGGATTGTAATAAGCCTTCTTACTCCTGAGATTATGTCAGTGTGCAAGAAGGCTGTTATTAGGCAATTGTTTATTTACTTTTTACTTTTCAATGGCATCCTTTAAATCCTTGATCATCCGATAAAGGTTTAAAATCTCTGCCGCCTGATCCTTTGCCATCATTGCCATGGTCAGATGATCCTGGGCATGTACCAGAATAATATTTACATCAACAGGATTCCCCTGGGCCTCCTGCTGGATCAAATCGATCTGGGACTGATGAGCGGACCTCATCTCAAGTTCCGCCTCTTTTAAGTATTTCTCGGCCTCCTCAAAGTTAAATTCTCTGGCAGACTCCATCGCCATCATGGAAAGCGATTTTGAATTTCCTGCGTTCATAATGAGCTGAAATGCTACGGCATAATTCTCATCCATGGTATACTCCTCCCCTATGTCAAATTTTTCTATATACTAGCACAAGCATCTTTTTTTTGCAAGAGAAAGTAAAAAGAGAAGAGAAAATATTTTTTTAAGGCCTGCCGGAAAACGGAAGACCAATATACCCTTCAATCAGCTTCAGAGTCTGTTCCAGGCCTTTCTCATGAGTCCGTTCCGTTCCATGGGAAGCATGTACTCCAGGGCCGATCAAAGCGCCGCAGATGTCATGGCCGCCACGGATGGCGCTTCCTACATCAGAACCGTAATGAGGGAATACATCAACCGCAAAATCAAGGCCCCTCTCCTTTGCAACCGCAATGAGGCGGTTTGTCATTTCATAGTCATAAGGCCCAGTGGAATCCTGTGCACAGATGGATACCTTTTTTTCATCCCCGGTTAAGTCATCCCCCAAAGCTCCCATGTCTACCGCGATAAACTCCTCGATATCTTCCGGAATCCAGCTTGCACCATATCCCACCTCTTCGTAATTGCTGATCACTAATTTTAGGGTCCTTTCCGGCTTGTGCCCGGACTCCCATATATCCTTTAATACTCCCATAAGGACTGCCACAGAAGCTTTATCATCTAAATGGCGGGATTTAATAAATCCGTTTTCCGTATGAACGAACATGGGATCAAAGCTGATGTAATCCCCAGGGGATATTTCAAGCTTCTTTACATCATCGATATTTTCTACCAACTCGTCCAGGCGTATCTCCATATTTTTCACCTTCCTCTCCAGTGTTCTGGCATTGTCATAGGTGTGGACGGATGGCTCTTTTGTGAGTATGGTTCCGGTGTAGGTTTTACCGGTTCTGGTGTGTACTTTACAGTACATGCCTTCGATGGTCTCCATCATATAACCTCCCACAGGTACAATGGTGAGCATCCCTTTTTTGGTGATGGAACGGACCATAGCTCCCAGAGTATCCACATGGGCGGATAAGCCTAAAACCTCCAGTTTCTGCCCGGGAACCTTAATGATGAGGCCGCCTTTCTTGTTATAAACAGAGGTAAAGCCGAATTTTGCTGCTTCTTCCCGGATCGCATTCATGACTTCCCTGGTGTAGCCGCTTGGGCTTGGGATATTTACTATTTTTTCCAAAATTGATGTGACGTATGACATTGTTTCCATGGTGATCTACCTTCTTCTTTCTTTTTATGGTCTTTACTGCAAATGTATATTCCTGAATTGGCTGGGAGTACATCCATAGCTTCGTAAGAATAGCTTGGAGTAATAGCTTAGATGATTAAAACCAAAGGCAAGTGCAACCTGAGTAATGCTGTCTGCGGTGTCTATTAGAAGGCCCATCCTGCATAACATAGGTATCTATCATCAAATTTTCCTCACCTTCTCTAAATACGATTATTATAATAAATAATAGTGTTAGATTAGTGGGTCTCAGTGCATTATGATTATATCATATAAATCTTAAACCGGCAAAAAAGGTTAAAAAAATTCAGCCCTATGGAGGAAATCGTACAAAGGGCAATACTTATGGGACTTAATGAAATTGCATTTACGGAACACGTAGATTATGAAGTAAAAACAGACTTAAATTGTAATTATGATCATTATTTTAAAGAAACAGTAAAAATGAAGGAAAAATATAAAGGAAAATTGACCATAAAAGCAGGAATTGAATTTGGAGTCCAGTCTCACACCATCCCTCTCTTCCAAAAAAATTTTAAAAAATATAGTGGACAAAATACTCCGCTGCGTGATTGCTGACGGAAAAGGGATTGAGGTGAATACTTCCAGCTTAAAGGACTTAATGCCATCAAAGGAGATCCTGAAACGGTATCTTCAGTCAGGCGTACGCATCCTTACCATCGGCTCGGACAGCCATAAGATGGAGCATCTGGGGGATCATATTGGGGAAGTAAAGGAGATCTTAAAAGACATTGGATTCAAGTAATTCTGTACCTTTGAGCGCATGCAGCCCATATATTGGGAGCTATGAGAAAAGGTGCTGTCCTGCAGCCAGGACGGCACCTTTTTTCATATCCGCTGCCATTATACTTCGAAAATTAAATCTCCATAACTTGGCATTGGCCAAAATTCTTTATCTACGATCATTTCCAGCTTATCAGCAGGATCACGGAGAGCTGCCATGACAGGTACTACCTCATCCCGGAAAGCTTTTGCCCGTTCCTTGTTCCCTTCGATTGCTGTACATTTTGCATCAGCATCTGACAGAGCGGCCAGGGCTACCTTCATATCGGAAAGATAAGCACTTACCTCTATGAGAAGCTCTTCCTGAACACTGGTATCGGCTGCCGGACACGCTGCCTTTACCTTTCCCAGGGAATCTGCAAGCAGAGATGCATACTTCACAGCTGCCGGGATGATCTGTTTTCCGGCCATGTCGATCATGGCTCTTGCCTCGATGTTTATGGCTTTGCTGTATGCCTCATATTCGATCTCAACCCGGGATTCCAGCTCAGCCTTTGTGAATACTTTAAACTCCTCAAACATCTTTACCGAAGCATCTGTAGTAAGAGCAGGAATCGCCTCTACCATTGACTTAAGGTTTGGAAGACCTCTTCTTTCAGCTTCATCTACCCAGGCCTGGGAATAACCGTTGCCGTTGAAAATAATCCTTCTATGAGCTGCCAGCTGCTCTTTTATCATGTCATGGACTGCCGTATCAAAATCAGCCGCTTTCTCAAGGACATCTGCCGATTCTTTAAACGCCTCAGCAGCAATGGTGTTTAAAACCACATTGGGGGAAGAAATGGAATCAGAGGAACCAACCATTCGGAACTCGAACTTATTGCCGGTAAAAGCAAATGGAGAGGTTCTGTTTCTGTCCGTAGCATCCTTGAATAAATCAGGCAGGGTTCTGACACCCGTTTTTAAAGTGCCGCCCGCCTTGGAACGGGTAGCCTCTCCGGTGCTGCAAAGCTGATCTACTACATCCTCAAGCTGTTCGCCGATGAATATGGAGATAATGGCCGGCGGCGCTTCATTTGCCCCAAGTCTGTGATCATTTCCAACATCAGCCGCAGATTCCCGAAGCAGATCCGCATGACGGTCAACCGCCTTTAAGATACAGGAAAGCACCAGCAGGAACTGGATGTTCTCATGGGGTGTTTCCCCTGGATTTAACAGGTTGATTCCATCGTCAGTGGTTAAAGACCAATTGTTGTGCTTACCGGAACCATTGACCCCTGCAAACGGCTTTTCATGAAGCAGACAGTTTAATCCATGACGGCCAGCCACCTTTTTTAAGGTTTCCATTACTAATTGGTTATGATCAACGGCCACATTTGCCTGCTCATAGATAGGGGCCAACTCATGCTGGGCGGGAGCAACTTCGTTATGCTGGGTCTTTGCAGGCACACCTAACTTCCATAGCTCTTCATTCACTTCCTTCATATAAGCCGCAATCCTCTCACGGATGGAACCGAAGTAATGGTCCTCCAGCTCCTGTCCCTTCGGGGGCATCGCTCCGAACAGGGTGCGTCCGGCATAAATTAAATCTTTTCTCTGTAAATACTTTTCATGATCAACCAGGAAATATTCCTGCTCGGCACCAACGGAAGGAGTCACCCTTTTTGAAGAGGTATTTCCGAATAATCTTAAGATTCTTAAAGCCTGCTCATCGACGGCTTCCATGGATCTTAAGAGAGGTGTTTTTTTGTCAAGAGCTTCTCCTGTATAAGAACAGAAAGCGGTGGGAATGCAGAGAGTAACACCAATGGCATCTTCTCTTAAGAATGCAGGGGAAGTACAATCCCAGGCGGTATAGCCTCTTGCTTCAAAAGTCGCCCTTAAGCCTCCGGACGGGAAAGAAGAAGCATCCGGTTCTCCCTTTACCAGTTCCTTCCCTGAAAACTCCATAATTACCTTTCCTTCCGGTGTGGGGGCGGAGATGAAGGAATCATGTTTTTCAGCGGTAATTCCGGTAAGAGGCTGAAACCAATGGGTATAGTGAGTTGCGCCTCTTTCAATGGCCCAGTCTTTCATGGCATGTGAAACGACGTCTGCAATCGATGCATCCAGCACTGCACCATCCTCAATGGTTTTCTTTAATTTTTTGAAAACAGATTTCGGCAAGCGCTCTCTCATTACGGTCTCGTTAAATACATTCTTACCAAACAGCTCAGCTACGTTTACAACTTCGCTCATAAATTTTCCATCCTCCCATATTTTGATAAGTCAAACTGCCTTTATAGTCTCCTCGCGATCTGAATATGCGCATAAATCAGAAAAGGCGTCCTCCCGGTATAAGGAGAACGCCATCGTTCTTAAATTAAATTAAACCATTTTCCCCAAAAAATCAAGTACTTTTTTAAAAAATATTTTCCTTAAGCTTTTCCAACGGAGCCAAATAATTCCATCTTCTCTTTTACAGTTGCTTTAATAGCCTCTGTACCGGGGGCGAGAAGCTTACGTGGATCAAAGCCTTTGCCTTCTAAATCCTTGCCTGCCTCAATGTACTTACGGGTAGCTTCTGCAAAGGTAAGCTGGCACTCTGTATTCACATTGATCTTTGCAACACCAAGGCTGATTGCCTTCTTGATCTGGTCTTCCGGGATGCCTGTCCCACCGTGAAGTACTAAAGGCATATCGCCTACTTTCTCCTTGATGGCAGCCAGGGTCTCAAAGCTTAAGCCTGCCCAGTTTTCCGGATATTTTCCGTGAATGTTGCCGATACCTGCTGCCAGCATGGTCACGCCTAAGTCTGCAACCTGCTTGCACTCATCAGGATCTGCACATTCGCCCATACCAACTACGCCGTCTTCCTCGCCGCCGATAGAACCAACCTCTGCTTCAATGGAAATTCCTTTTTCTGCACAGACTTTCACAAGCTCAGTCGTCTTTTCTACGTTCTCAGCGATAGGATAATGGGAACCGTCAAACATAATGGAAGAAAATCCCGCTTCAATGCACTTATAGCAGCCGTCATAGGAACCATGATCCAGATGAAGTGCTACGGGAATTGTAATGTTTAATTCTTCGATCATGGCTTTCACCATAGCTGATACGGTCTTATAGCCTGTCATGTATTTACCAGCGCCTTCGGAAACACCCAGGATAACCGGGGATTTCAGTTCTTCGGCTGTCTGTAAAACAGCTTTCGTCCACTCAAGGTTGTTGATGTTGAACTGTCCAACTGCGTACTTTCCGTCTCTTGCTTTTTCAAGCATATCTTTTGCTGAAACTAACATATCACAAACCTCCATTTGTTTTTTTCTCTTACTCCATATTATTATATACCATCTTACCCTATTTGGAAAGAATAATTTTTCCAGATTGTCTTTTTTATAACAAAGTTACATTTTGCTTATATTTCCTATATGCCTTATAATGGGGGCAGGTTCTAAATACATAATAGGAGATTTTTTATGAAACGAAAGATGTGGCAAGGCATTTTCCGCCAACAGGACTCTGAAACCACAGAAATGCAGGAACGCCAGGAAGGGACGGATCTGTTCTCCAGAAAACAGCTGCGCCAGTTGATTTTCCCCTTAGTCATAGAACAGATACTGGCTGTATTTATGGGAATGGCTGATATCATCATGGTAGCCTCCTGCGGCGAAGAAGCCGTGTCCGGCATATCCATTGTGGATACCATAAACGTTCTTCTGATCGGATTATTCGGGGCAATGGCCGCTGGTGGATCCGTGGTAACGGCCCAGTATATCGGCCGGAAGGATGAAAAAAGTGTCGCCAAAGCCTCAGGCCAGCTGTTCCTGGCTGTGGGCGGGCTTTCCATGGTCATTATGGCAGTGACCCTGATCTTTAATGGGCAGCTTCTAAGGCTCATATACGGTGAGATCGGCCAGGAGGTCATGCATAACGGGAGAATTTATTTCTATTTATCCTCCCTCTCTTATCCATTCCTGGCATTTTATAACAGCAGTGCAGCCCTTTTCAGGACAGCCGGAAACTCCAAGGTATCCATGCAGGTATCCCTGGGTGCCAACCTCTGCAACATCGCAGGAAACTTCCTGTTCATCTACGTATTCCATATGGGCGTGGCAGGCGCCGGGCTTTCCACCCTGTTTTCCAGGATCCTGTCCGCAGTAATTATGTTTGCCCTTCTTAAAAAGCAGAGCCATTTTCCCATTGAGTTCCGTCTGCGCCCGGACAAGAGGATGCTGCGCCAGATCCTCTACATCGGCATACCAAACGGCCTGGAAAACAGCATTTTCCAGCTTGGAAAGCTTTTGCTTTCCAGTCTGACTGCCAGCTTCGGCACTATGGCAATTGCTGCTAATGCGGTGGCAAGCACCATCTGCGGCCTGGAAACTATCCCTGCAAGTGCCATAGGCATAGCCCTGGTAACAGTTGTGGGACAGTGCGTTGGTGCCGGAGAACTGAAACAGGCCCGCAAATATATGGGAAAGCTTTTAAAAACAGCATATATTTGTCTGTGGATATTAAACCTTTCCATCATACCGTTTTTAAATCCCATTTGCAGCCTGTTTCATCTGTCGGGCGAGACCAGCGCCCTGGCTTATAAGCTGATGCTTTACCACAGCATCTGCTGCATGATCATCCATCCCCTGTCCTTCTGCCTGACCAACGGACTGCGGGCTGCCAATGACGTCCGTTTTACCATGACCGTTTCCATCTGTTCCATGTGGATCTGCCGGATCGTCATGGCCTACGTATTAAGCCTTTATTTCGGCCTTGGACTTATGGGAATCTGGATCGCCATGACCATCGACTGGCTGGTGCGCGCCATCTTCTTCTCCACCCGAGTTTTAAGCGGAAAATGGTGCCGGTATGCCAACCGGAACATCCGTTAGCTTAAAAAGCTTACAACTGCTTCTTTCATCTTATCCGCATCGCACACTGTATCATGACGTACAGGTGCGGTGCGGATTTCTTCTACAGCCTGGGGAACGGGAACCTTAGATATCTCTGCCAGATGATCGATGATCCGGAATTCATCCGCCTCCCCCAGTTCTCCTTCTATAGCTTCCAGAACGCTTCCTGCAAACTTATATGGACTTGCCGTGGACGCAATGATATTCTTTGCCTGATCCTTTGTCTCAGCCTTGTATTGGTCATATACGCATGCTGCCACACCGGTATGGGGATCGATTAAATAGCCGGTATCCTCAAAAACCTTCTTAATGGCTGCCCTGGTTTCCTCTTCTCCTGCAAAACCTCCCATAAAATCTCCCATAAAGCGCTTCATACCGGCAGATACCGTATAGCTGCCTTTATCGCCCAGTTCCTTCATAAGAGCCGCATTAGCCTCTGCATCACAGCCGGCACTTAAATAAATGAGGCGCTCTAAGTTGCTGGATATTAAAATATCCATGGACGGAGAACTGGTGAGGATAAAGTCCCGGTTCCTGTCATAGGTCCCGGTCTGGAAGAAATCATAAAGAACCTTATTTTCATTGGAGGCACAGATAAGGGTCTTAATGGGAACCCCCATCTGCATTGCCAAATAGGCAGCCAGAATATTTCCGAAGTTTCCCGTAGGCACAGTAACATTCACTACTTCTCCGTCAGAAATCTCTTCACATGCAAGGAGCTTTGCATAGGCATAGACATAATACACCACCTGAGGAACCAGCCTGCCGATGTTGATGGAGTTGGCGGAAGACAGCTGAAAGCCCTTTTCATCAAGCATGCGGGCAAATTCCTTATCTCCGAATATCTTTTTGACCCCTGTCTGAGCATCATCAAAGTTTCCATGAATAGCGGCCACATGGGTATTTTCCCCTTTCTGGGTTACCATCTGAAGCTCCTGGACGCGGCTTACGCCATCCTTTGGATAAAATACGATGATTTCCGTTCCCTCCACATCGGTAAATCCAGCCATAGCAGCCTTTCCTGTGTCGCCGGAGGTAGCGGTAAGGATCACAATTTTATTTTTTACCTGATTCTTTTTTGCCGCAACGGTCATCAGATGAGGAAGAATAGAAAGAGCCATATCCTTAAATGCAATGGTACTTCCATGGTATAATTCCAGATAATAGGCTCCGTCAGCCTTGGCTAGAGGAGCGATCTCCTCTGTATCGAATTTGCTGTCATAAGCTTGTTCAATACAGCTCTTTAACTCCTCAGAACTGTAATCCGTAAGGAACAGCTTCATGACCTCATAGGCTGTTTCCTGATATGTTAACGCCGACAACTCTTTCATGGATTTGTCAAGCTTTGGGATAAAACATGGCATAAACAGGCCGCCGTCTGCCGCCAGACCCTTTAAGATTGCCTGGGAAGCCGTCACACCGGCCTCGCCGCCCCTGGTACTTTGATAGAATATTTCCATGGTATTTTATTCCTTTCCTGCTCTCTCATAATGTCAATGGATCAAAAACCTTGCCAGCATTGTAGCACACTTTCTTTAACGGTGCAAGAAAAAAGGGCAAAAAAGTTTTCACCTAACGGACGAATGTATTCACCCTAGAGACACAAGGGTTCCATTTTTATTCACTATATGGTAAGATACAACCATGGATACGAAAGGAGAGACAGCTTCATTGAGATACGAACACATGCTGACAGGGATCTTTGTAATCCGGCCCAACCGTTTTATTGCCCACGTCCTGATTTCAAAAGAGGGGGGTGGGGAAGTGGAAGTGATCTGTCACGTTAAAAATACAGGGCGCTGCCGGGAGTTACTTATCCCCGGAGTTAAGGTGCTGGTGCAGTTTCATCCGGAGGCCGCGGCTCTTGGAAGAAAAACAGAATACTCTTTGATCGGCGTATGGAAAGAACGGGAAAGAGGCGGTCCGCTCCTCATCAATATGGATTCCCAGGCCCCCAATCAGGCAGCATACGAATGGCTGCAATCCATCCGGGAAAATTCTTCCCTTCCTTTTCATCAGACGAAGGATACACCTTCCCTTTTCCGCCCGGTCATAAAGGATATCAGGCGGGAAGTCACCTACGACCAGTCACGGTTCGATCTGGCTTTTCAGGCGGTGCTGCCGGGAAAAAGGGAAACCCATGGAGAGGGGATCCCTGCATTCATGGAGGTTAAGGGAGTCACCCTGGAAGAAAACGGCCTTGCCATGTTTCCTGATGCACCGACGATACGGGGTGTAAAGCACATGGAGGAGCTTATCAATGCCCACAGGGAAGGGTATGAGGCTTACATCCTGTTTGTCATCCAGATGAAAGAGATGGAAGCATTTACGCCAAATAAAAAAACGCATCCGGAATTTGCAGAGGCGTTAAAAAAGGCGAAGGAGGCCGGGGTCCATATTTTAGCTTATGATTGTGTCGTTACAGAGGATTCCCTCTCCCTGGACATGCCTGTCCCGGTCTATCTGACGTGATAAGTGAGGAAGCTTTAAAAAGGGAAGAACGAACATTGTTTAGCGAATCTGCAACAGCCGTCTGCACAATGGAATAACAGCCATCATATAAAAAACCTGCCGGGAAAAGTCCTTGCTTTTCCCGGCAGGTTTTTATTTATATATTCAACGAGACCAGTCAATCGGATATTCGCAATCCGCTTCGCTATTTAATGAGGTCAAACTAAAATTTCCGCCCTCCGCCTCCCATGGTGCGTCCAGAGGAGGTATGGGTAGTACTCCTGCCGCCGGAGGAAAAACCGCCTCCGCCCTGACCTGTATTCCCCTGATTCCGTGGAATGATCATATAGGTCACGGTTTTGTTCACCAGATGGTCGAACTGGTCCGAATACCGGAACTGGCAATTTGCACGATAGGCCATCAATGAGTTCTTAGCCCAGCCTCTTTCCTTTTTCATGGAATACCGGCTGGTTACTCCCCCGCAGGCTGAGGCCGCTGCAATAAGCCCGATAAGGGCCGCCAGGGCTGCCTCATACCACCGGATGCTGCGGTAAACACTTATTTTTCCTGTTTCTTTATCATAATTATACTGTCCTCCGGGAATTCCAGCCTTGTAATATTTGGCAACACCGTCCAGAAAGCTCCCGGCACAGGCTCCGTAATTCTGATTGCTTATCTCGTCATAAGCGGAATCCAGAATGGAATTCCAGCGCTTATCCGTTAAAAAGCGGTTCATCTTTCCTACCGGAAGGATGTAAAGCTCCCGGTTATCCATGTCGATCAGGAACAATGCTCCGCTGTAATCCTTTCCAACTCCGTAGGCTCCTCTTATGTAGAAATCCTCCGCATATTGTCCGGCCGACTTTCCACCTGCCTGGTCCGTGGTTGTAATCACCACATCCATGTTCATTTCTTTTCTCATCGCCTGGATCTGAGTTTCAAATGTTTCTATTTCTTCCCGGGAAAATAGTCCGGCTTCATCATACACCCGCTTTTCCTCAGAAGTGCCTCCCGGGCTTTGGCTTTCGGCAAAAGCTTTCATGCCACCGGAAAGAACGATCAGAAACAGAAGAACCATGAACAGTAAAACGGTTCCCCGGCTTATACGAAGGAACAGTCCATTTGTTTTCATCATATCAGATACCCCACAATCAGCATAGCAAGAAATACGGGCAGGAATATTTCTATAAACAGAAGCATCAGTTTGTTCCGGTCCACAGGAAGCTTGCCGCATACCTTACCGGTCTGCCCATTCACTGTAAAATAATACATCTGGTCCTTTGCTCCGTCGTGGTAAGTAAGAGTCCACACAGGCAAAAGTGCATACTCCCATCGTTCCTCCTCCAGACGGACGGATTGATTCTGAACCCTCACAGAATCATAGGAGGTAATGCTGTTTTTTAAGGACTGTTCGGCAAACAGGCGCACCTCTGACTTTACATCCTCAGAGAATTCCTGCTCTCCCATGTCCCGCCGTTCTGCCACAAAACCGGATAGATACCCCATGGAAAAGGGCTTCATTTTCTCGGTTTCAAAAGGCAGAACGCCCTCCACCAGCTCCCGGTTGGACTTCTTGAGGGCATTACGGGGTACGAATTTCACGGGCATAGAACCCTCCCTGCGGACATCATAGGTCTGAGTTTCCGTATAGCGACGGTCACCGCTTACCCAGACCCGCAGACGGTCCGCTTTTGCATTCAGGCTTCCCTCCGCCCGGCAGCTGTATAGCATGTAAGGAAAATATACACCGGAAATCTTCTCGATCTGGTCTTCACTGTAAAAAGCTTTTGGGACAAACCGTTTCTTTTTCATCCATTGCTCAAAGATTTCTACGGCCCGCTTCTTTTCCATTGCAAATGGAACCACATAATCCGGATGGAATTCCCCGGACAGCCTGCCCGATAAGATCACCGGGTTATGGCAATAATAGCAGAAGGTGGCTGCAGTGGTCTCATCTGTTACGATCTCGGCCCCGCAGCTTGGGCAGGTATAAAGGACAGGCTCTCCGCCCAGTTTCTTTGCCTTGGGAGCCTCAGGCTCCCTGCTTTTCTTTTCTGCCTTAGGCTCCTGCGGCTCCCCGCTCTCTGTTTCTTTCTGGTTGAACTCTGATAAGCAGTATTCACAAGCATACTTCTGCTTTTTCGGATCAAAGATAAGCGGCCCGCCGCAATTTGGACATTTATAGCTTATGATCTCACTCATGGTCTTGGTTTTCCACACTCCGAACAAAATCTGCCATTGTTTACAGTTTTACATTCACAGGTCCATGTTCCTGCCGGCTTTGGGTTTCCACATTCCGGACAAAATTTTCCTGTATTCACACTTCCGCAGCCGCAGGTCCATTGGCTTTCCGAATGGCTTTCGGCCTTACCCGCTCCGCTTGCCGGGGTCCGTTCCATGGAATTTTCCTGCTGGGCCCGGTTCATCTGCATCTGCTGATAATTGGCATTTGAGGCTGCTCCCATAAAGCCGCCGCCAGTATTCATACCCATGTTCATACCCATAAATCCTGCCATGGAACCATTGGCATTGCTTCCTGCCGCTTCAAGGCCTCTGGCCACTGCTCCCTGCACATAGCCCTCCCTGACCCCGGGATCGGAAAGCATAGCACCCTGGTTGCGCATCTGGATCAGCTTCTTTGATTCCTCATCATAGGAAATACTGGCGATTCCCACGGACTGGATCTCGATTCCTCTCTGATCCTTCCACTGGTCATCAAGGACACCCGCCATATACTGTCCCAGTTCTCTTCCTTTTGAAGCTACATAGGAGATCCGTATGCCATCGGCGGACATCTGGTTAATCGATGACTGAAGAGCCTCTAAAAATTCAGATAAATACTGGGCATTGATGTCATCTACTTCGACCCGGGAAGCATTTTTCGGTATGGCTTCCCCATAGAACAGCAGAGGGTCTGTTACCTTGATGGAGTAGGTTCCGTGGGCCCGCAAGAACAATTCCGCATTATAAAACTGATCGAAATAGTTGATGGGATTGGGAGTACCGAACTTAATCCCTTTAATCTCCTGTAAGTTGATAAAATACACCCTCTGGGAAGTGGGTGTCTGGCCGCCGAAGCGGATCCGGTCAAAGGATTCCTTAATGGCCTCATCAAACTGACCGTTAAAGAGGGAGGGAAGGGAAGAATTTTTCACGGTAAAATAACCTGGTTCTCCGGTGTAATCAATCACCTTTCCGCCATCGACCAAAATCATGAACTGATTAGGGTAAACATGAATGACGGAACCATCAGATACCGTATATTCTGTGCTCTTTGTATTGGATCCCTTCCGGATCTTCACTCCGCTGGTGAATACGGTCTGATCTCCCATATTGCCTGCTTCTATCACTTCAAGCCACTGGTCTGCCAGTGAACCTCCTACTGCGGTAGTAAGTGCTTTAACAATTCCCATGTCATTTCCTCCTTAACGGTTTTTATTCAATGAGTGAACTCATCTCCACTCTCTTTCGCTCATTATATCATGAACCTGCGGTTCCTGATCGTCATTCGCCGTTCGTGCCGATGAGTGAACTCATCTCCACTCTCTTTCGCTCATTATACTACACCATTAATCGGTTGGCTATACTGTTCCTCTCATCATGGAAATTTCTTTTGCGTACCCGGAAAGGTCATTGGGCGTTTCCAGATAAAAAGGAAGGCCCTTTAAAGCCGGGTGAACCGTCATCCGCTTCAGAGCCTCAAAACCAATAAAGCCCTCTCCGATTTTTGCATGACGGTCCTTGTGAGCCCCAAGAGGGTTTTGACTGTCATTTAAATGGATCGCCTTTAATCTGTCCAGGCCGATAATCCGGTCAAACCGGTTTAAGACTCCGTCCAGATCACCGGCAATATCATAGCCTGCATCCCATACGTGGCACGTATCCAGGCAGATGCCCATATGATCCTTTTGCTCCACACGGTCCAGGATCTCCCGTAACTCTTCAAATTCCCGTCCTACTTCGCTGCCCTTGCCGGACATGGTCTCTAAAAGGACGGTGGTATTAAGTTTGGGTGTCAGAACCTGATTTAACATATCGGAAATATAACGGATCCCGTCCTCTGTTCCCTGTCCCACATGGCTTCCCGGGTGGAAATTGTAGCAGTTTCCGGGAGTGTATTCCATACGGTCTAAATCATCCTTCATAGTATCTCTGGCAAGGATCCGAAGCCCTTCATCCGCGGAGCAGGCATTTAAAGTGTAAGGCGCATGGGCCAGGATCCGTGTTATTCCATGTTCCCTGGCAAAAGCCAGGAAACGGTTCACATCATCAGGGTTCATGGCCTTGGCCTTGGTTCCTCTGGGATTTCTTGTAAAAAACTGAAAGGTGTTGGCATCTATCTTTACAGCCTCCTTCCCCATGGCAAAATAGCCTTTAGAGGAAGACAGGTGACATCCGATCGTAAGCATAAAAACCTCCTGTCATTTTATTTTTCTTATCTTTTTTCCTTTAGACGGACTAATGGCCTTTACGGCGATGAACATGAATATTGCAGCCAGGGCCAGCTGGATAAAAATGCTTAAGACCACCCAGTTTTCCATGATAAAATTATCCGGATGGGGGCCGAACCAGCTATTTAAACTTCTTACCACCTGACTATCCCCTGTCTGACCATTGATCATTGCATAGAAGGTAGCCACCGGGTTTAGCAGAAGCAGATACAGGCATGCACCGGAACTGGTCTGGTCCGCCATACCTCCCACGGACATGGCATAGGTGCTGCTTATGTTCATCCGGGCCATGGAAAGGGCAAAGACATTGACCGCATAGGTGCCTGCGCCAATGAGGACCAAAACTCCATAGCTTACTACCGTGGCGATGGTCGACCGCTTGAACAGGGTGGAAAAACAGATTCCCATGCTTCCGCAGAGAAGGGCCACTGCCAGGTAGCAAAAAAGCAAGAGTACTACGTCATAAATCATCACTCCCCCATATACAAAGGATACGGCCAGAAGGGGAAAACTGGACATGATCATGAGGAACATGGTGCTAAAGGATGAAGTGAACTTTCCCCATATGATCTCCCATGGCTTCAAGGTCGTGGTAAGAAGAAGGTCAAGGGTCTGGCGTTCCCTCTCTCCGCTGATGCTTCCTGCGGTCAGCGCCGGCATAATGAACATCAGCATTACAAACTCCACTGCAGCTACAAATATGTACAAATTAGTAAATGAAGAATACTGGATCTCCGCGGTCAGCTTTACCCGTTCCACTACGGAGTACATATTAAGCAGAACAACCAAAGCCAGAATCGTATTAAAAATCGCCAGGATCAGCGCAAGACGGAAGCTCCTGGAGCTGACCGTTGTCTCCCGTTTATAAACCGGATTCAATTTCATGTACAAGCACCGCCTTTTCTTTATCATGATCCGTAATCTGCATAAACAGGGATTCTAAACTTCCCTGCTCCCTGTAGAATCCATGTACCAACACCTCAGCATCCACCAGCTGTTGCAAAAGTAGG
>DEYX01000314.1 GCA_002365025.1 Hungatella sp. UBA3147
AATAAGACGGATAATGATTTTCGTTGTGCCCCGCACATAAGAAAATCATTATCCGTCTTATTTCGCACTGCTCATCGCTTTCGTGAACATTATACCACAGTGCCGACAGAAATACCTAAACATTTTATTACGATTTGCGGACAATTTCCAAAAATCTCATTATTTGGAGATTTTGGAGCATTTTTTGTAATAGTTTTTTGCATACCGATACATGATAATGGTATATTCACCAAATTCATCTCCTAAGGCTGCCTTATATACTGCCCATAGGCTCCATAGAAAACCGCCAAGTGCGATATAAGCGTAAATGGTGAAACGTTCTTCTTCAGAAGGTTCTCGCTCTAAGTAGATCTTTATGAGGTCATCTGTTTCTTCTTCATTGTAGTAGGAGTAGATTGCACTCATGCTGATATCTATAAGGGGATCACACATTCCGGAATATTCCCAATCAATTAGACGTACGTTACCGTCGGGCATCATTAAAAAGTTATCGACCACTGTATCTATATGAGAAAGGACTTTCTCATGTTTTAAGTTGTCCAACTGGTCTAAAAGCTCAGTCATCTGACTGCGGACAGCGGCGTAATCGTCAAACGGGATACCACCGTGGGCCCTGCAAAGCTTTTCGTAGAATTCGATCCGTTCGCGAATGTCAAAGGAATGGTCCACCTTAAGCCCGGATTTGTGGAGCCTTCGGACAACCGCCATGCAGCGTTCCATTTCTTCCCGGCTGGAAGGGTTGGCATTGTGAGTACCTTCATAAAATTCCGCAATCTTATATCCGGTTTCTCCATTAAAGTAAATGACCTTTTCCATGATATCCAGTCCGCTTAAAGCATCATATACTGCTTTTTCCTGCTGACGGTTGATCAGAAGCTCTGTTCCGGCTCCCGGGATGCGGCAGATATAATGGCGGTCTTTTATCTTAAATAGGAAGGATTTGTTGGTCATACCTGATTTCAAGCACCGTATTTCTGTGATTTCTGACTCCGGTACCTGAAATACGGTCGATACTAATTCCATTGCTTCATTATCAGAATGGTGCTGGTACTTCAAATCAAAACGGCGAAGCTCTTCCAGGTTCTCAAATTCATATACTTCATCAGCCGGCCTTCGGTTGACGAACAAATCAATGTACTGTTTTGCTTCCGGAATATGAGAAAGCCTTTTGGCAGCTTCTCCTGACAGCATTTCCATATAAACATTTTCCCAGTAAAACTGCTCGGTTCCAGGAAGGTTGTAATAATGTTCCAGCACTGTTAAAAATTGTTCTGAGAATAATTTTGAGAAAAAAACAGGTCCATACATCACCCACTTGTCCTGGCCACCAACGGATACATTTAAAATGCGTCCCTTCTTATTATAATCAAGGCACCATTCGGAGGTTTCTCCTTCCATATATGAAGCAGAGTACCATGCGCCGCTTTCATAAGCATGGTACATATTGTGGCGCATCCAGTTGTCGGAAGAAAGAACATACATATTTCTGCCCCGGAGGAGATTGCGGGCATGATAAATGGTGGTCAGGGTGTTTTTCTGGGAATACTCGGGATTATATAGAAGCTTAACCTGATATTTGTCTATAAGGTATTCAAACTTTTCCTTTAAATATCCGACCACAATGGTGATGTCTTTAATTCCTGCTTCATGAAGCTGGCGGATCTGACGTTCGATCATTCGCTCTCCGAATACTTCAAGCAGGCCTTTGGGGGTTTCGAAAGTCAAGGGAACGAAACGGGAGCCGAAGCCGGCGGCGATGATGACGGCGCCGTCTACTTTATTTTCGTTTAATAGGGCTTGGCCGGCTGGGAGTAGTTCGTATAGGTCATTGCCGTTTCCAATTTCGATGTATTTTTTTTCTATGCATTCCTTTATTAAGTTATTAACGGTTCCCAGGGAAACGCTAAGCTCTTTTGATAAATCTCTCTGTGTGACTGCCGGGTTTTCCAGAATGGAACGGCAGATGATGACGTTACGATCCATAGTCGTGTGCCCTCCGTATAGTTGATAAATTGGTAAATTGCGAAAGTTGTTCAGAATTTGATGTTATTATAGATATATGAACATTATACCATTGAAATGGCAAATTGCAATAGGGTTTGTGATTGGATGGTGAAAGGAGATTGCAATTGGGTAGTTATAGGGATTGTGATTGAATGGTGAAAGGAGATTGCAATTGGATAGTTATAGGAACTGCGATTGGATTGTGAAAGTAGATAGTATTTGGAGATTGCGATAGAAGATTGTCGGTATGGCTTGGGCTAAGGTGCTTGAGAATTAATTATGAACTGATTATAATAAGTGGTTTGATTTAGTACTGATTTGCCATGTGACGAACTAGGATTGTTGGGTTAGGGAGGAAATAGGTGATTTTTGATCGTGTCGAACCGGTTATTCGTGCACTACATAGCTCTGTTTTATGTTTCTGATACGCCGACTTTAATAAGGTTTATGAAGAAAAAACAGAAGAATAAGTCTTTAAATGCAGGATTGTACTAATAAAAATACAATACTGCCAAGAAAAAACATTTTCGTAAAGATTATGTAAGAAAATGAACAGAGAAATGTTATAGCATTTTCCAGAAAATTGTATTATACTATACCATGTGATGGAGGAATTGATAGCTTCTGCCGGAAATGTAAATATTTTTTTGTTTTTGCAAAAAATGCAAAAAAAGTAAAAAAGGTATTGATAATTTCCA
>DEYX01000037.1 GCA_002365025.1 Hungatella sp. UBA3147
CCTCCTTCCTGTCCACAACCCGGAAATAAAACACTGTAAATAGAATGGAGAATACCAACATGATCATCCCGGCCGCAGCCGCTTTCCCGAAGTCAAAATATTGGAAGGCCGTCTGCTGTATGAAGATTGTAAGGAGCTCTGTAGCCCTGGACGGCCCTCCCTTTGCCAGACAGTAGGCGATGGCGTAGTCTTTGATTGACCAAATGATCAACAGAAGAAACACAACTTTGGCAACCGGCTTAATCCCCGGAATCGTGATGGCCATCAGTTTCTGCCATCCATTGGCGCCGTCAATTGCAGCCGATTCATACTGTTCCCCTGGTATACTCTGGAGTCCGGCCAGCAGCATGATCGCTACAAATGGAAAGCCTTTCCATATATTCACAGCCATAGCCGCCGGCAACGCGGCTGTGGGATTTTGCAGCCAGCCCACATTTTCCTGGATTAGCCCCATATTGGAAAACAGATAATTGACAATACCGTAATCCTTGTCATACATCAACACCCAGATCAGACAGGCAACCACTTCCGGGATCGCCCACGGAATGATGAGGATAGAACGAGCCGCCGCCCTGCCCCGAAAACGCTCGTTCATAAGCAAAGCCACCCCGAATCCCAACAAATACCGTACAAAAACCGTTACCACGATATAAAGGAGTGTCACCTTCACCGAATTGAAAAAATGGCTGTCTTGAAACACTGCCTGATAATTTTTAAATCCGACAAAGTAATTGCCATCGGGTGAAGGTTTGCTCATATACCAATACTGGACACTCATGACCGCAGCCCTTACGATCGGCAGTGCAAGAAATACAGCTAGGATGATGATCAGTGGTGCCAGAAACAAGGCAGCTCCCCATCGTTCCCAAACCTGGCCTTTCTTTTGTGATCCGCTTCGTTTCATAGATACCTCCATTCTACTGTCATTCCACTTGCATACGGACAAAACGCACTCTTCTCTCCACGAATCAGCCGTAATCAGTTCACGGCTGATTCGTATTTTTATTGTATGCTTATTTGTTCATAATCTCCTGGATCTGTTTGGCTGCGTCATCCAACATTGTTTTTGCATCAGCCCGTTGTTCTGAGAACATGGCCTGTGTAGCGTCAATCATTACCTGGCTCAGTTCCTGCTGCTGCGGGATCGCCGGATCACTGACAAGATCCGTGTAGTTCTCTTCGGCAAACGTAAGGAATTTCTGTTCCAGCTCATGACCTGCGATATATTCCGGTGTAGACGCATAAGCTTTGTTGCTGGGGATCATGCCACAATCGGCTACCAGCGCCTGTGCTTCATCACTGGCCATCCATTCCATGAATTTCCAAGCCTCGTCCGGGTTTTTACAGTTTTTACTTAGCATTGTAACCAGAGGATAGTTGGTCGGATTGGGTTTATAGGTCTTTCCTTCATAGACCACATCAAAAGAAGGGATCAGTCCGATGTCATCCATCAGTGCAGCATCACGCTCTCGGGTCATACCAACGAACCACGGTCCGTCATAGTTGAACGGTACTTCCTTATTCCAGAACAATTCACGGGAATCCTTTTTATCAGGAACAGGTTTTCCTCCCTTTTCATCCATAAGATAACGCTGCCACCACTGGGCTGCCCACACATTTTCCGGTGAGTTGACATTGACACGTTCCGCTGTGTAGGGGCCAACCTCACCATCCGGGAAATAAAGTCCGTCGGATACCGGACGTGCCAGCATGCGGCACCATTCACTGACCACGAAGCTGTGGGAGCTGACCACCACGCCCATTCCATATTTCCCATCTTCTGCAAATGCTCTGCAGGCTTCCAGGAAATTTTCTTGGGTTTTGATGCTCTCCGGATTGATCCCTTTCTCCTCCAGCATACTCTTGCGATAGAAGATACCGGTTGTTCCCCAGGCATAGTTAGCAAGTGCCAGTGTTTTGCCATCGATCGTGCAGAATTCCTGTCCGGACAGCTGATCTGTCGTGATACCTGACGCGTTTATGAAAGGAGCCAGATCCACGCAGACACCGTCCGCGAGAAGGCTGTTGTAGCTTGCTATATTTTCCGGATATACCTGGATGATGTCTGCTTCATTTCCAGCCAGCACCTCTGTTGTTAAGTTATTCCAGTAGTCCGCCCACCCGGCACCAAAGATCTCGACCGTGACATTGGGATTCAGCTCAGTATATCTGCTGATCAGTTTGTCAATTGCCGCCCGGTGCGGCTCTTCCACATATACAGAGGTGGAAAATGTTAGTGTGACCTTCTCTCCGCTACCGCCAGTTGTCTGAGCCTCAGTTGATCCGGCCGGAGCCGCTGTCGTGGCAGTTCCGTCTGATGTACTTGAGCCGCATGCAGTCAAACCGGCTGCCAAAGTTGCCGCCAATAGGATAGACATTACTCTCTTCATAATCTTCTCTCTCCTTTTCCAAAATTGCTTTACACCGCCAGCCACTGTCCGCACTTTCAAACAAAAGCTGGCACAAGTTACCATCCCCAAAGCTGCTTGTAATGCTTCTTTTTATTTGCTATAATGATTATGTTTTAATTATAATGCACAAATAAACTTTCGTACATGTAGAGTATTAAGGAAATATGACTAAAATATATTGATTATCTGAGAATTTTCCATGTTTTGAATTGATGAAGAATGGTTGGGAGGTCAAAGAATGGTCTATGATGCTGTGATTATCGATGACGAACCTTGGTCCATCGTCGATATACAAAAAACATTCCCGTTTGAAGAATTAGGATTTCGTGTTACCAGTACATACCTGGATTCCAGAAAGGCGATGCAGGCGCTTGTAGAATCACCACCGCATCTGGTCGTGACGGATATCTGCATGCCTAATCTGGGCGGTCTCGAACTGATCGAGTACCTGCGCCAGAAAGGACTGCCTTGTGAAGTGATCATCATGAGTGGATACAATGACTTTGCTTACGCCAAACGGGCGATCCGACAGGGCGTATTTGGCTATTGCCTGAAACCCACAGACACATTGGAAGTCAAAAGTCTCTTGATTGATTTGAAAAAGAAATTGGATGCCACATACGGCCACACCAGTAAGTTGCCGCTCGAGATGGTTCCCCCGCCTACCGCTTTCGAGGAACTGTTGGCCTATATGCGCGTTCATTACAATGAAAAAATGACCTTAGACGGACTGGCTAAACGCTTCTCTCTGAACCCCAACTATTGCTGCAGTCTGTTTTCCCAATCAGTGGGAACTACGTTTTCCCAGTATCTGACTGATCTGCGTATCGACCGTGCCCGGTCTGCTTTAGCACAACCCGGCGTCAAGGTAGAGGATATCGCCCGGCAGGTAGGTTTTTCCGATGCCTTCTATTTTTCCAAAGTCTTTAAAAAGCAATGCGGGCTTTCGCCGCGAAAATACCGTCAACAGCTGCAGTCGCAGGCGCTGCCCAGGGAGTGATCAATATGAGAAAACGGCTTTCCAGTATGTTCGTCATCGCCATCCTGATCCCGGTGATGATCATTATGATCTATCACCTGTTCGTGTTGGACTGGCTCAACAGCCATAACCAGCAAAAACTGGATACATATGGTGAAAACACCTCCATCACCATGACACAGAATATCTCACTGATGCTTGGCAATCTGGTGAACGCCGCCCAAACATTCACCTACAGCCATGAGGTCCAGTCGATGGCAGCAGGGGAATTGGCCATCAATCCTGTACGTATCAACAATATAATCATGATGGCACAAAGATACAATCCCGATTCAATGGATGTCCTGTTGACAGATATGAGCGGAACCACCTACAGTCTGAAAGGTTACCTGTCCCAGGTAGTGGAACAATATGTCAAAGAATATGCCGGGCAGCATTACACCAGTCATCAGCCCGCAACATTTACAATCTTTGAGCTGGATACAAATAAGACTCCCTACTTGCTGTATTCGGCTCCTGTCTTTGCCACTAACATGGCCGCTCACTACGGAAAACAGATCGGCGTCATCTCCATTTTATGCAGCACCAAACAACTGCAAACCATCCTCCAAAGTACAGACGATATGCAAGCTGAGCTGGTTTATGCAGACACCGGACAGGTTCTGCTGAAAAACAGCCATTTATATCCCAAGGGCCGCATCTATACGCAAAGAATTCCCAACACAGGGTTGGAACTGCGCTGTACCGCCTCCGGGATCGGCACAGATGATGAGTCCAGTTTTTTCCTGAAACATATCGTGATTTCCATCATCATCATGGTCCTGTTATTTATCTATCTGGCCTGGATCGTCCATCGGCTTTTTCTGAAATCCATCATGCAAATGAATCGGGAGATTTGCCTGTTGAACCAGCAGGATACCACTGCCCGTCTCAGAAATATCCCTGAAAACGAGATCGGCTCCATCGCCACCTACATCAATCAAATGCTGGATACGGTACATGGCCTGAATCAACGTATGACAGAAAATCTGGAACGGCTGTATCAGGCAGATCTGCTGAAAAAGAAAACACAGTTATATGCCTACCAGAGTCAGATCAATCCACATTTTCTCTACAATATGCTGCAATGTATGCGCGGAATTGCATTAACCAGAGACATGCGGGACATCGCCGACATCTGTACCAGTATGGCTACCATCTTCCGGTACTCCATTAAAGGAGAGACACAGGTGCCGCTGGAACGTGAACTGTTCATCACTGACCTATATCTCAATATGCTGCGCGTCCGGTTCCAGGACAGAGTGCAATATATGATCGACGTTGATCCAGCCTTAGGCGCTCACCGCATCGCCAAGTTGACCCTGCAGCCGCTTGTGGAAAATGCTGTCTTTCATGGTCTTGCCCCCAACGGTTATGAAGGTACGATCACCATCACCGCGCAGATCGAATACGATCAGCTTTACCTGAAAATCCACGATGATGGTGTGAGCATCAAACCCAATGTGCTGAAGTCTCTGCGTCAGCAGATGGAATCGCCTATCCAAATGGAAACAGAAATGGACGAAGATGCCCATATCGGGATCATCAACGTCCATAATAAACTGCGGTTATGTTATGGTATGGAGTACGGTCTGCGCATCGAAAGCAAAGTCGGCGATACCACCGTTACAGTGCTGCTGCCTTTGCAGGAGGCATTATAAGTGATTTGGGATATGTTGCAGGAAAGGGCACCCGCCAGTTGTGACGGATGCCCTTTCTTGTAATAACAACGATTGAGAGGTGATGATGATGGCTGAAGCCATAGCACCGTATAATGAACTAACCCTCAAACCAACCCCTCTCCACTTCTCTACAACATCGCTCCACCCCGACAATAAGTCTGAACCACATCATAGTCATCCCGAAGAACAACGAAATCCGCATCATAACCCGCAACGAGTCTACCCTTCCTATCATCAACTCCCAGACACTTAGCCGGATTAATCGTACAGGAATTCAGCGCCGAATCAAAAGGTACCATAGCCTCTTCCACCAGAATCTTTAACCCCATATTCGCCTTAAGTGTACTACCAGAAATCGTATCCGTTCCTTTCAAATAAGCAAGGCCGTTCTCCCTAATCTCAATGCTATGCCCTCCCAGCTGAAAATCCATTCCAACAGGACAATGCTTTGGACAAAGAGAATCTGTAATCATAATCGCATGATCCCTTCCCTTAATCGCATAATAATTATTAAGCGCTGCCAAATGAGAATGGCACCCATCACAAATGATTTCGCCATAAATATCCCTCACCCTGAACGCAGCTCCTACCAACCCCGGATTCCTGTGATGGTAAGGTGTCATGCCATTATACACATGAGTCATAGAAGTCGCCCCATTTGCGATCCCCATAAGCGCCTGCTCATAGGTAGCGGACGAGTGTCCCATGCTGACCACCACTCCGGTATTCTTACAATACCTTGTCAAGGTGAATCCCTCATCATGCTCCGGTGCAAGCGTAATATATTTTATCAAACCCTTAGCCGCTTCCTGATACTCTTTAAACTGCTCAACAGAAGCAGTAGCGATTGCCTCAGGCGGCTGGGCACCTTTATACTTCATATCCAGATAA
>DEYX01000326.1:0-5858 GCA_002365025.1 Hungatella sp. UBA3147
AGCTCAGCTGGGAGAGCGCTTGAATGGCATTCAAGAGGTCATGGGTTCGAATCCCACTATCTCCACTTAAACGATAAGCCGCAGGCATGAATGCTTGTGGCTTAAATTATAACTTATAGTGACGGGACACTTGGTAAATCAAGAGCAAAAAGGTACATTTTCAGTTTTGAAAATGTGCCTTTTTTGCCTTTATTATAGATAAAGGGAGCATTAGTGAGGTTATGAAAAAAATGGTAATTTATTTTAGAGAAAAAGTAAAAAACCGAATAATAAATCACCACTTTTTTGATTGAATTATATTACGATTTATCATAAAATAAATAAAGTACTCATGTTATGGATAATAAAAATTTGCCAGATAATTCTGTAGAAAAATGATATAGGTGACGATATAATATAGGAAATATAAGTGAAAGTGGTGAATGAAAAATGAAAATAAAAAAGCGAAACATTGAACTAGCAGTAGATGTGTGTGTTGTCATGTTTATAGTATTAGTGTACATTCATTTTGCAGAAGAAGATGAATTGTTATTTCTAGGTTATAAAATCGAAGAAATGCTGCATATCCAAACGGATATAAGTGTTATAAAGATGCAATCGTTTATAGAGATTATTGTATCTGGTATATTAGGTAGTACAGTAGTAGCAATGTTTTTTTATGTTCAAGATTATCAATGTGAACGTGAAAAAATGTTGATTAGTGCTATGGATTTTGTGAATAAGTTTTGCAAAATATATTCAGATATACCATTTTGTAGGTATTTTGAAAGCACGGAATATGCTAAATTGGCTAGGAGTTACTATATTGAGTATTATAACAATGAGTTGCTCAGAGAAATGAAAAAAACAACAGATAGTTATTTAAGGACAATAGCGAAATCAGCTAGACGTGTTTTAAAGTCTGAAATAGAAAACAAAAAAATGATAGAAACTCATGAAGCAAAATTGGAGTTAGAAAAATATCTAAAAGAAGTTTGTAAAGATATGAATGAAGACAGTTGTAAAGAGTGTATAGATGATGAAACAAATACAATTATTAAGGAAATTGATTATAAAATTGAAAAATCAGTAACTGCATATAAACAGATAATGGAGATAGATTTATCGGAATATAACAATTTAATTGAGTCAGTGACAAGCTTTAAATCATATGGTTTATTTAAAAAGCTTTTTTTGAAAAAGAATTTGCTTGATGCAGAAATATTACCGCAATTATATATATCAGTAAAAGATTTGTGGAGAGAACAAAGAAGGCATATAAAAGAGCAGAGAGGTATATATGGAAAATTATTGGCTGCGTATAGGGTTTGGAATGAATATAAATGTAACACAGAAAATACATTGAAAAGAATTGTTAGAATTTTGCAAAGGACACAAAAATATACTTATACACAGTTCTCTATACATAATTATTCTGGATTGAAAAAATATAACAAGCAAGAAATGTTGACGTTGCTAAGAATTTTGCAAAAAAGCTTTATTGAAGAAGATGAAGTGCAAATAATACCAGATTCTAAACCGATTACATTTTCATACAATAAGGTGGTTTATAGCGTTGTCAATTTAAAAATGATATTACTGTATGAATTAACTGAAAGATATGAGTATAGGATAAAATCTTCTTTTGCCATGGTAAAAGATGCATATGAAAATAATCAACATGTGTGGTCAAAAACATATTCTGGTGATGATTTGAGAACGAATTTCTTTAGAATCTAGGTAATAGGAATTTTCGATTTACTACTATTTATCTGCCCGGTCAATATGTTTAAAAGAAACTCTAGACCCAATATTTATAGAGGTTTAAGACATGAAAATGGCTCTATTACACTTTTTTTGAGAGAGTCCTCTGGTGAGTGTTGGGGAACCTTCTTTCTGACACCGAAAGGTGTAATAGACTAAGGGGCAGGAGAAATGTCTAAGGAACATGTCCAGTATCTAAAAGAAAATTATGTACCATAAGATTACTGGTACACCGTTACGCTGGAGCGAGATCGTTATGTCCTTGATAACATGTCGGAGAAGGTATCCGATATGCTCAATGCCTGTCATCCGAACCACCCCGGACTGACCATGAAATAATTATCTATAAGGGATAGCAATTTATATCCTTTCGTGGTATTTTGTGAATTGAAAAAGTGAAAGTAGCAACACCAATGAACAGAAAAGAAAATGAAATTATAAATCCCCGCTTTACTTTGCGGCTTGCCTCTTCCGATGAGACAGGTCTTTTTTATACCTTATCCAAGGAACAGAATGAAAAGCTGGGGACCATTGGTCATCTGCGGATTGATTTTGGAAGTAACGGATATATCATAGAAACCGAGCGTTACCGATACTGTCTACGGTGTAATCCTGCCCTCGGAGATTATCAGGCATATTTAACAGTGTATGACTTGAAGGTACAGCAGATGAACCTGAATCAGGAGGCTTCGGCGCTGAGTGAAGCTATAGAGCAAACGCCCGGACAGGGCATTACGTTGGGAGGAATGTAACATGAAGCAGCAACCAGAATGGATAAAATTTATGAAGGAACAGAATCCGCCCGGTATACGAATCCGGCCTACCGAATTGAATGATCCTTTTTCTCCTGTGCCGTCCGGCACCGAGGGAACGGTTGGTTGTATCGATGCTCAGTGTCAGAACCGCATGAATTGGGATAACGGACGCACCCTAGCCTTTATCCCTGGTGTGGATCATTTTTCTGTTATCCCAAAGCAGCTTCAGACTTTGAAGCTATATATGCCGCCTGCTATCAGGCTCTATGAGAAGAACGAATGGGTTGATACGGAGAATGAACCGGTGGAGCTTGATAACCGAACCGAACCGATTTTTTGAAAATCACATCCTTGGCGCTCTTTTAAAGGAGCGAATGCCGCAGGAAGCTGAGCGTGGTCTCATGGCTTCGCCGCAAATTTTTTATGTTTTGTAAATTGTTTTCTTAATCATTATGGCAAAAAAAGACAGTAGCACATGTATTTCAATGTGCTACTCTGATATCAATTGAACTAATGGCTTAACTTATTGACCTTGGTAATAGGTGTGAATTTTATTACATTCTTGCACTTAGGTTTAAACAAACTGACTGTTATAAAGCTTTGCATATGCTCCCTCTTGTTTTAACAGTTCGTAATGGTTTCCTTGTTCAATGATGTTGCCGTTTTCCATATACAAAATGTTATCGGCATCCCGGATTGTGGAAAGACGATGTGCGATAACAAAGCTCGTGCGCCCCTGCATCAGATTCTTCATCGCTTTGCCAATTTCCATTTCTGTCCGTGTATCAACGCTGGAGGTGGCCTCATCTAAGATTAGGATAGGCGGATCACATAAGAACACACGGGCAATAGTCAAGAGCTGCCTTTGTCCAATCGACAGATTGGCAGCGTCATTGTCCAAAACTGTATCATACCCTTTGGGCATGGTACGAATCAGGTAATCTATCTTCGCTGCCTTTGCCACAGCAACAATTTCTTCTCTTGTAGCCTTTGGCTTGCCGTATGCAATGTTTTCCGCGATTGTGCCGCCAAACAGCCAGGTATCCTGTAATACCATGCCAAAGTTCCGGCGCAGATCACGGCGTGTCATGTCGGCAGCCACAACACCGTCTATCTCGATCTTTCCGTCATTTACCTCATAAAACCGCATCAGCAGATTGACAAGGGTGGTTTTCCCTGCTCCGGTGCCTCCGACAATGGCAATCTTCTGTCCCGGCCGCGCAGTGAAGTTGATATCCTTCATTAACAACTGGTTTTCCTCGTAGCCAAAGCTGACATGTTCAAAAGCAACCAATCCATTTGCGCGATCCAGCACTGCGGAATGCAGGGGGGCCGGGCGTTCCTCCTGACTATCCAGAAAATCGAAGGTACGTTTGACGGAAGCCAGTGCGGCTTGGAGGGAGTTGATCATAAAAGCACCCTCTGTCAGAGGCTCCGCGGTCTGATTCACATATTGAAAGAATGCCTGAACGACACCTACGGACATGGTTCCGTTGATCATCGCTTTACCGGCGATTACTGCGATAGCAACATGGGACAGTCGGGTTAACAAGCGGATAACCGGATTGACGCAGTGTGTCAAAAAGTCCGCCTTTTTAGATACCATACGGTTCTTTTCCGCGGAGAGAGCAACCTGCTCCAAGCTCTCCTGTTCATGGTTATAGGCTTTAATTACGTTTCTTCCGGTATAATACTCCTCCACGATACCGGTAAGCTCACCGATGGACTCCTGCCGGAGGGCGGCATACTTAAGATTCTGCTTTGCCACTGCCTTTGTAACAAACAGACTAAGAAGAACGCTTGCAAGGAAAATACAAGTCAACGGAACGCTGAAATAAAACATGACAACCAGCGACCCGGTTACGGTGCCAATTGCAACAATCAGCTTCAAAAGACCGGTTTGCAAGGTTTCGGATACTTTATCCAAGTCACTGGTCACCCGGCTTAAAATTTCCCCCGCCTTGTTCTGATCATAAAACCATAATGGCAAATGGTTCAGTTTACGGCTGATTTGTTTGCGAAGGGTTAAGGTCAGAGTTTCTGCAACAACGGCCATTAAGTAAGACTGAAGGTAGTAAAAAAACCATATCCCTACGTACTGGACAGACAAGCGGGTCAGTGCGGCTCCCATATTATTCCAAGTGATGATAAACGGAAGACCCTGTGCCTTACCCGTTTGAATACTGCTCCACAGCATGTCAATAACCTGTGCACTATAGAGCGGGGTCAAAATTGTCAGGACGGTGTAAATCAGGATAGAGGCTATAATGATGGAAAGACGGGTACGCTGGCCCTTTAGCCTCCGCGCGAGGCGAAGCAGTGTGCTTCCAGAGTCCTTCGTCAAAGTTGCTTTATCTAAACTGTACAAGCTTTTGGATTTGTTTTTATTTTGGTTTCTATTCATACTTCCTGCACCTCCTTGGTCTGAGATTCATATATATCAATGTAAATAGGGCAGTTTTCCATCAATTGGTCATGATTTCCAATCCCTTTCACTTCTCCTTCATCCAGTACAATGATTTGCTGTGCATGGCGAATGGAGCTAACGCGCTGTGCAATAATCAGCACGGCTGCGTCTTTTGTTTCTGGTATCAAAGCCTTGCGTAAGGCGGCATCGGTTTTAAAATCCAGAGCGGAGAAGCTGTCATCGAAGATATAAAGCTCCGGTTTTTTCACAAGTGCACGGGCAATGGAAAGGCGCTGCCTTTGACCGCCTGAAAAGTTCGTGCCCCCTTGGGCTACAAAGGAGTTTAACCCATCGGGCAGGGAATGGATAAAATCACCGATCTGTGCAACGTTGGCAGCATGTATCAGCTTTTCATCTGTTGCATTGGCATTGCCGTAACGCAGGTTTTCTGCAATCGTTCCTGAAAAAAGCATCGCTTTTTGCTGCACATAAGCTAAGTGATTACGCAAATCTTCTTGGCTCATCTGTCGGATATCACGGCCATTGATGAGAATGGCTCCTTCAGTTACGTCATGAAACCGCAGAATCATAGAGGCTATTGTGGACTTCCCGCTGCCGGTGCCTCCTATAATTGCCGTTGTTTCACTGCGACGGCATGTAAAGTTCAAATTGCTTAACGAATTCTCCTCCGCATCAGCGAATTGGAAAGAAACGTTTTGGAATGTCAGTACTTCACTCCGGCTGTGCGTAGTGTCAAGCGACGGCACAGAAGCAGGATCAGAAATTTCCGGCGCATAGTCCAGAAGAGTTTGTATACGGCTGCAACACTCCAATGCACGTGGTAGCGTTAAAATAACCATTTGTGCCATCATGATAAAGAACAAAATGAGATAGGTGTATTCGATTACAGCAGTAATATCTCCGATCTGAAAATGTCCTGCGGCAATTCTTCC
>DEYX01000326.1:5973-7627 GCA_002365025.1 Hungatella sp. UBA3147
TGTCCTGCGGCAATTCTTCCTCCGCTGAGCCAGAACACGGTAATGATGACAAAGTTGATGCAAAAAAACGACAGTCCGTCCAGATTTGCAAACTTGCGGTTTGCTTTGATCGAGGTAATGGCATAGTTTGAGAAGGAAACATTCAGCCTTTCCTGCTCTCTGCTTTCATTGTTGAATGCTCGAATCACGCGTACGCCTGTGATGTTTTCGAGCAAAACGATGCTCATGGAGTCCAATAGCTTTTGCAGGCGTTTAAATAACGGAGAAGCACTTTTTATGATTAAATAGGCCAATGTCAGAATAATTATCACGGCAATCAGCAGTACCATACCGATTTGGGCATCCAATCGAAAGGAAAGGATCAGCGCAATGACACAAATAATAGGAACCGGCACAACCATCTGCATAAAACTGATGAAAGCAGTCTGGATATTGGTGATGTCTGAAACCGTACGGGTTGTAATAGAGGCCGTACCGAATTGACGGAAATCATAAATGGACAGCTTCAGCGATTTTTCATACAGGGCAACCCGCATGTCCTTACCAATTCTTGCAGCGAGCGTTGCGCAAGTATAGCCACCAATAACAGCACACAATCCGGCGATTAAAGAGCCAATCGCCATTTTCGCCCCCATATTGAGCAGCACGTCAAAAGAACTGCCCGAAACACCCTGATTCATCATTTCAGCCGCCAGTGTCGGTATATACAAGCCACCGGTAACATCTACAATCAGCATCAACATTGTAATTACGCATAATTTCCAGTGCGGTTTAATAAAACGAAACATTAATTTCATATGTATCTCCTTCCTTTTTGAAAAACAATCCATAAAAATACGGGCATTTTGGACTTCTTTACAAGATTGCACCTAAGGTTGTATACCCCCTGATAAATGGCTATGCTTATATACTGATATACAATCTTGTCAATCCAACACTTTCGCTACCTTTGCAGTTTCACAAATAACCAATTCTACATAATCTCCCCTTATCTTTTGAATTATTTCAGACATAAAAAACGCCGGACAAGAAACTAACAAAGTTAGTCATCTTGTCCGGCGTTGAATCCGTGCTGCTTCTCATTAGCACGGTTAGTCTCCTCCGATGAACAGAACGAATCATATCACATTTAAATTATAGTGTCAAGATATTTATGATAAAAGATTTAACAAAGGTTTTCCCGATATATCTATTTTAATTGAAGTTGCAGATGTTTTCGGCATCACTCTTGATGAACTTATTAGTTCCGGTCATTCAACTGAAAAGGAAGCCGCAATTCCTGAAAGAGCTGTGGAAGGGCAAGATTTATACAGTGAATTGAACAAGCAATGCATATCTGATATTGTAAATATCACACCGTTGCTAAAGCCCAGTTAACTTGACAAAATGGCAAAAGGTCTTGCAAAACATGTTAACTCTTTTATTATCTTGGGTTCGTATGTATGCTTGACGATGTTGTACAAGAAATGTATGGAATAGTATCGTGGCATGTTGAAGCAGTGATAATGATGAAATATCTGATTGTTAAAAAGGATCTGACCTGATATGCTTAAACTAATTATGGATTTTAGATATCTTTTAGAGGCCCAAACGTAAAACCAACAAGCCAGGGAGGGGAAAATGCACTCATTAGTTCATAAGCTGAATATCAGTC
>DEYX01000353.1 GCA_002365025.1 Hungatella sp. UBA3147
AAAGCTGTTCCCCGTCCAGTGGATCTGCGGCAATGGCACGGATATCTCCCCAGAATTTCTGGAATATGCCATACCGCTGATCCAGGGTGAGCCTCAAAGAAAGATGGAAAGCGGCAGACCCGTGTACCTGTACCGGAGATAATCATGGTATGCTTTTCCGTATCTTAAAATCCGCTCATTCATACGGTTCAAGGAAAGCACCATGTTCCTTTAAAAGATTCTGAAGCTGTGCTGTGTCGATTGCGGCAACACCAATTCCCTGTTTCGCCGCAATCGCTGCCGCAGTACCGGCCCCTTCACTGATTGCCATCAGTATGGGCGTTACACGGACCGCAGCACAGGCTTCATGAGTCGCACTGATGCATCGCCCGGCGACCAGAAGGTTATCCAGTTCATTTGTATACAAACAACGGTATGGAATGGAGTACCAACTGCCTTTTTTTAAATAATGATGCTCCATTGTTCCTCCATCAGGGGAATGGATGTCGATGGGATATCCGCCCATGGCAATGGCATCTTCAAACATTTTGTTCTGTAATAAGTCAGATGCGGTCAACCGGTAAGCACCGTTTATCTTGCGGCTTTCCCGGATCCCGATATGCGGCCCTGTGGTAACGATAACTGCATTTTCAAATCCAGGAATATATTTTCTCATAAAAGCAACTATGGCATGTGCCTGCTTTCTGCCCTCTATCTCCGCTTCCGTTAAATCAAAAGAATCCAAAGCGCTTTTTTTAATGATCCGGGACATGTTAAGGATATACTCTCCAGGATTGTTGGTTTCAAAGCAAAGCACCATATCTCTGTCAATCGGGAATTCCCCCTTTTCCTTTGCCTTATTGATAACAGAATACGCCCCCTGCATACCGCTTCTGGGAATCAGATGAAGACGTTCGAATGGAATGGTCTCAAGCATATCATCAGAGTTCTTCTTTATGTATTCCATCATCTTATCCCGATCAACATTGCATACCTTGATATTCATTGTCATGGGCTGAGCCAGATGATCCTCCTCCCTGCCGTAAATACTTCCGATTCCCGCATGGGTGGCCAGGTCTGCGTCTGCCGATGCATCAATGAACACGGATGCGGATACGTCAAAGAAGCCCTGTTTTGCATACAGACGTACCTTGCGGATCTTTCGGTTCTCCCATTCACAGCCTGTATAGACGGTATGATAGAGCAGATCAGCTCCGGCCTCCTTCACCATGGTCTCAAGAATCAGTTTCATACCTTCAGCATCAAACGGGGTCACAGAACTGGCATACCCCACAAAATCCTCCATATGGCCCGGAGAAAAGCCTTCTTTTACCATACGCGCCACAATTTCCTCAGCAATTCCCTGCACGACTTGCGTACTTCCTGCATGGAATGTCATCTGGGGACCCGTTCCGGCCATAGTAAGCATACCACCCAGATATCCATTCTGCTCTACCAAGAGAGTCCTGGCTCCGGATCTGGCACTGGCGATTGCAGCTACGGTACCGGCAGGCCCTCCTCCAATAATGACCACATCATAGGTTAAGTTCTGTTTCATATCTCTCCTCCTTTATCAGCTGATCATAGCGGCAGGCAAAGGCATGAGCCCCGATTTCCGATAACGCCCGGATCCCGGTCCTTCCGATTTTCAGACTGCCAATCCTTAGCATCGGCACCAGATATTCTTTACTCGTAAATCCCAGTTCACTCCATTCAAGAAAGTGGTAATATTCATGGCTTAAAATCAGATTCATGGCTTCCGCCATCTCCATTTTGTTTTCTTTTGCCCAAAGTGAAATGGATTTCAAGTAAAGATGCACCCTCTTCTGTCCGGTCAGATAATCACTGAAATATCTCTGGTTTCCCACAACATAATCGGCATCAACTTTCTCGCAGGTTAAGCCGCTTTCTGTTACAATTCTAAAAAAGTCTTTTTCCCCATTGTAACGCTCAAAAATCATTTCTGCTGCTGCTTCTCCCTTTTGCCACGCACGGTCTGTGATCCTTTTTCTGTCCTCAGACCGGATTTTATGATAACAGCTGTCACGGCTTAATTCATCCTGTGCCAATTCCTTTCCCGGAAACGGCATGGAACCCGTATTCAAAATCCAATCACCACCTTATCTGCATTTATCCTTCTGTCCGGCCGGTTGCAATGATCAGGATTTTTTCATCATTGCCAAAACCTGTCAGTTCTGCATTTCCCAGTGCACAGATTTGCGCTTTGCTCTGGAGTCCGGATAAATCAATGACCCGTTTCCCTGATACCAGATAAATATTGGGCAGATTGGCACCGCCATCATTAAACACCGTCAGCTCATCCAAATACCATTCGATTTTTGTTTCCCAGTCCGCAATCTTCACCTCTGAAACCATAGCATTGCTTTTCTGAAGGCGGATCACGCCTTCTTCATCAATCAGACGCAGGGGCGTTGTTTTCTTTTTCAACAATCCCAGAAATTTCTTTTCCAGTCTCTGGGACTGCACGGCATACATCACTCCGTTTTGTGCGGTTATGGATAATTCACCCGGATTCCCATTCATATTTTCGGCACAAATCTTAAGAAGCTCATCAACCGTCAGTTTTGTATTGCCCAGGACCTTACTTCTCATTTCCGTGGCACCTACAGCAATTGACCTTAGAAGGTTCTTTTGCGTATCCACTTCTACATGAACCTCAATGGTCCCCGGCGCGGCGCCGCTCTGGATTGCTTTCTGTTCTACTTCCCTGCGAATGCTTAAGATATCTTCCTGGGAAGGACTTGACACCGTCCGTTCCACCATATCCCGTACCATGGCAAGAGCGACGCCAATGGTGGAAATCACCGCTGCATTGCCTGCGATCCGGTATTTATGCTTCATGGTCTTTGCAAGATGGGGAACCACGCTGGCTGCTCCGCCTCCGCCTCCCACAAACACGGTCTGATCCGGACGCATTTTATAGTCCTTAATAAGCTGTTCTGCAACCTTTGCATTTTTGGCTGCTGCGAATGCCATGGCCTTTTCTGCCGCTTCTTCCACGGTACAGCCCATTTGATCCGCTAACGGCTTCCAGGCTTTCCTTGCTGCTTCCACATTCCCATAGGAATAGTCTTCCGGCCTTACGTATCCAGCTATATTAGCAGCTCCCGCCATGGTGAGGGTCACACGTATTCCATTGTCACATTCAATAACCGCATATTCCGGATCAGAAGGTACGGGTCTGACCGTCATTAGCTTTGGATTTTTAATAAGGTCGGCATCCGTATAAACTTCATAATCCAGGCCGGCAATGTGAGCACTTCGCGGTCCCATGTTAACGGCTTTTCCATCCTTTATCTGTACCATGCTTCCCCCGCCAATGCCCACGGTTCTGACATCAAGACTGCTTAAATAGGTTTTATGTCCTCCCACTTCTGCATATTGGATCATAACCTTGCCATCCTTTACGCAGGATATATCCGTAGAAGTGCCGCCGACTTCAAAAAACAGACCATCCGTCAGCTTTTCATACATCAGAGCACCGGCAACACCGGCTGCCGGTCCCGAGAGTATTGTCATAATCGGCCGGTTTCTTACCTCATCTACTGTCATAACACCGCCATCACAGCGCATTACCATCAGAGGGTTTTTGATTCCAGCCTCTATGATACTCGTTTCCGTCATGGTTGCAGCCTCAAGCATCTTAGGCATAATGCTGGCGTTTACCACGGCCGTCCTGGTTCTTATTTTCAGGCCGTATAATTTTGATATTTCATTGGTTGCCGTACCCGGGATATTCATTTCCTTGCATTTTTCCAAAGCCAGATTCTCATGATACGGATCATCCACACTGAAAGCCTCTGCAGCTACAATGCTGGAAGTTCCTCGTTCTCTTAAGGAACGGATGGCTTCCACGATCCTGTTTCCCACACTTTCCTTATCTGAAGTGTCCACATATTCATTCTGACTTTCCAAAAATTTACCGGCTGCCAGTTCTATATTGCTGATGTTGGTATCCGACCTGCTTTTTGCCCCTTGCAAACCGCTTCCCAGCGTTACAATTCCAACCGGAGCCACATCTCCTTCCAGAAGTGCATTGGTAGCCTGAGTCGTACCGTGAGCGATAAAAACAACGTCATCCGGATCAATATGACAATCCTCCATAATGCGCTGCAGCGCCTGAACAATTCCTTCAGCCACCCCCTGCCTGGAATTGTGGGTAGTAGGAGTTTTCACCACTCCTATTAATTCAAAAGTTTCATTATCAATGGCAGCGGCATCCGTAAAGGTGCCGCCCACATCAATCCCGATGCGTACTTTCATAAATTAAATTCTCCTGTCGATTGCTTAAAAGTATATAAATGCCGAGATTATCACACCGATCACGGAAATCGTCCAAAGATAGGGCAATAGTTTTTTGGTAATCGTATTAACATCCACCTCGGCGAAATTGGCTGTCCAGACGTTTTGTGTATTGGTGGGATCCCCACAGCCCTGAATCCTCTCTGCGGAAAGAAAAGCTCCCATAACGGCCTGAGGATTCAGTGTCCCAAGACCGATCACCAAAGCTGCAATTCCGGAACCGAGTCCAAACAGATTCATAGGACCTCTGTATAAGGATAATGGTGCCAGAATGGAGAAAAAGATTATGTATCCGACTTTTGAAGTTGGGATCACTGCAAGTAAAAATGGGTTCAGCACTTCCTTTACCATGGCGTGGGTCACTGCAAGATATAAGATTCCAATGCCCACCATTAAGATGATTGCAGGCGCTGCATCGGTAATTCCGTCATAACAGGTTTTTACAAGCAGATTCATTGCTTTGGAAAAGCTTTTGGATGTAAACAGCAGAATCCAGAATATGCCTGCTAAAAAAGAAGGAACAACGGGTACCTTTAAAAACGCTACCAGAATGATGGGAACAAGTGGCGTGACCATAGCAAGCCCACCGGCTGTTCCTCTTAACTGCTTTGTCTGGATCTTATCTGAAACAGGTGCGGAAAAAGCAAATTTTACTCCATTCTTTTTGAACTCCACAAAAATCAGGATAATAGTCGCGATCAGGGTTACCGCCAGCATATAGACTTCAAACCCCTTAATTTTCTCAATTTCCAATCCGAATATGCTGGAAAATGATGTCCAGTTTGCAATATTAAAACTGAGTCCCACTGCAAATGCCATCAAAAAGATGCTGGCAGCGCTGATAGCCGGTACACCGACGGAAATCAATATGGGCAGAACAATGGTTCCTACCATAATAACAGAACCCAATCCATTTAAAGTAGTGAACAAAAGTGCAACTGCCGTCACCATGATCAAGGTAACAATTAGCGGCCTGTCACCGCCCAGCTCTGCACTTTTTTTGATGATATTTTCGGTCACTCCAGTCTTATTCATCAGCTGTCCCAGCCATGCACCGAAGATAACTGCCATAATTGCAGATCCCATTCTGACAGTACCGGCCTCTAAAACAGTGGAAAGCCAGCCGATCTGAGCCCCTTCCCCATTAACTCCCACTGCCGGAACTCCTGCAATTACGCAGATGACAACAGCCAGAAAAGGCAGAGCCAGCAAAGTAGGTAATTTTTTTGCCATCATAAATGCTGCAATAACAAGAAAAGCAATGATGATACATGTTCCCTGTAACATACGAAATCCTCCATTTTTCAATTAGATGGTGTTTATAATTTATCTACCGCATTCCGAAACTGTCCGGTTACTTCTTTTACCTGTTCTGCAGACGGTTCCTTTCCCATAACAATGGCTCCGATCATGACAGCTTTGCAGCCGGCTTCATAAAGATGCTTTACTTCCTCCGGGCATATCTTCTTCTGGGTAGGGATCAAAGTCGGCTTCCCTGCTTTAGCAGATATATGGGAATACCGTAAAATATCTGCGTAATTAAGGGGTGCCCCGTAGCGTGTTCCCGGCTGAATGCTGCATTCCAGGATATCTATGCCGGACTGCCGGACTGCTTCCAGTGTATTCTGATCATATGTATCATCAATGGCAGCCATTTTTGTTAACACCCGGCTCTCCATCATATGACATGGCAGATGGTGAATGTAGGAGGAAAAGAACCGAAGCCCCATTTGTTCCACTTCCAACCTTTCTTCCCTTGTAATAAATGCATCTTCTCCTCCTCCGGGTACAAGTCCTACCGGAACATCTTTGCATAGCGCAATCAAATCTTTCAGGAACTGCCGGTTCTCCTCATAAGTTCCGAATGTATGGCCGCTTGCACGATGCCATACATTTGCATGAACTTTAATTGCCTGGGCCCCTCCTTCCAATGCAGCCCTGGCTAGCTCCAGATTATTTTCCGGCAGGCTGACCACCAGGGTAAATTTGTTTTCATTTACCAATTCTTTAAAATCCATTGACTTCTCCTTTCTGAAATGGGGTCATCCGGCGGCCGTCCGGACTGTTACATTTCACAAATTACTTTTTTCAGTACTCTCTTACCTAAATCTGTTTCCATATGGTTAATCACAGGCTTTATTGCCTTGACTTCAACAGCGTGCTTTAATAAATGACTCTTCTTTAACTGTCCGCTTACACATTCTGCCAGATGGTCTCCCTCGTCCAGTCTGCCTGACAGATATACATTTTCAATGGGAAACATCATGCAGATCATCTGCAGTATGTTAACAATTCCTTCAGAAAGTTTGTCTGCGGTCATTTTTTTACCGGCATGTTCAACGAAGGGGGTCATATCCGCTTTCTTACCCTCCGTCATATCAAGAAACGTTCCATTGGAGGTTATGGAAACAAAGATTTTTTTCCCGATCTCAATGTGTGCACTGTTGGGACTCTCTTCTTTTTTCATGATTTGCCGCAAGGAATAAACCTGAGAATATTCTTCCATGACGGGTACTTTAAACTGGGTTTTCACCGCCTCACAGAATGATATGCTTGCCGAAGATAATGAGGTGGAATACATAACATTAAAATCACTGGGACTCATATCTTCCTGGAACAAAAGCCCGATTCCTGCCAGTTTCCCATTGCAAAAATTCTCTGCATCCTCCCTTATGCAATGGGCGACCTTTTCAAGCAGTTCATTGCCGGTAATGTAATAATCGGATATCAGAATGCTATGTTTCTTTTCCAGCGACAGATCTAAAAAATGTAAAACAGCTCTTCTCCAGCCAATTTCCAAAATTGCGATATACCCTTTGCTGTTATTTACCGATAATTCGGTTCTTTTTCTGCCGCCTGTGGATGTGGTTACACCATTTTCCACGATCCAGCCTTTTTCTATTAATTCCGATGTCAGAGATGAAACCGTACTCGGTGAAAGCCCTATGATCTCGGATAATTCTATACGTGAAACCGTTTCCTTTTCTAAAATTACATTCATGATCAATCGCAAATTTTCCCGTTTCATGTCCTGTAAACCGCTTTTTTTCATATTTGTACAACGCCTTCCTTCTTTTTTCGGTCTCCGAAATAAGTTCTGTTTTAAAAATATATCATTTGTAACAAATTGTCAATGGAATCTTACCTATCTCTTTTATTTTGAGCAATGTGCACGATTTTATTTTTTCCAATTTGTCAAAATCCTACAATACTTTGTGGCCACAAGCCGATTTTCATCTATTTCAAAATGTTTTCTATATTTATATCTTTTTGTGCATTTTTTGACAACATGCTTCATATATTCTATATAAGGCCTATTTCTATTTTCATAGCACTTATGGGAGAAAGTGAAAATGAACGGAGAAACTTTTTTAGACCGCATTCCTTGCGGCATACTGA
>DEYX01000323.1 GCA_002365025.1 Hungatella sp. UBA3147
CTTCCTGGCGTTCAATATAGCTTAGCACAGGTTTTCTGCTGACTCCAAAAACTTCTTCTAATTTGACCATATGTACCTTCCCCCATCACAATGTCATATAAAATTATTATACAATGCATTCTCTTTTTTAACAAACAAAACATATCCGTAACATAGCAATAAACTGACTAAAATACGTTTAAATTCAAAATCAACATTGGTCTTAGGAATATATGGCCTAGCTTACTACTTTAAGGAAATGGGCGAACATCCATTGGCTGACTATCTTGGTCCATTAAATAAGCCGATGCGAATTCTACAAGGTGATAAAGATTTCCATGTTTCCATAGAAAAAGACTTTAACCAATACAAAGAATTGTTAAAAGAAAAACAATATGTAACTTTCAAACTGTACCCAAATCTAAATCATCTGTTTATGCCTTTTATTTATGGAAAGATACAAAAGGCAAGAAAAGAATATAAGGTTGCTCATCAATATGATGAGCAGGTTATAAATGATATTTTTAACTGGATTCTATCATTAGCCTGAAGCGGCAAGCAAATCATTGCCGCTTTTCTTTTTCCTGCTTATAATTAGTGATAAAGCCCCTTCACCCCCTATTATAAATAGGAGGTCCGGACTTCAGAATCTCTATCAATAATCCATTAACTGAAGCTATGGTAAAAATAATAAATTACATTTATCTAAGAGTATGCATATATTCCTCCGCATGATCCCAATTAACTACAAACGAAGTTCCCTTTTGGCAAAATACAGAACAAGAAGGATTATTAATATCCTCATTGGGGCTATATTGATAATGATCCTGAACCTCGGCTTCATTATGACATCTATCATAATGAGAGAACATCATGGAAATACTTCCCTTACCTCCAGTCATTATCATCAGTTCTTCACCATAATTCATAAAAGAAGCAACAGGACCCAGACCTTTTATTAAAGTTCTCCCATATCCATCCGGAACCGGAGCTTCGAACCGGCCTGAATACTTTGTAATGTCCGTTAGTACCCTTCCTGTTAGTTGATCCGGGATTAATATCGTAAAGCTGTAATAAGGCTCCAGAAGTAGGCATTGGGCCTTCATAAGGCCCTGGCGAATCGCCCGGTACACTGCCTCCCGGAAATCGCCGCCTTCCGTATGCTTGATATGAGAAATTCCATCAACCAGGATAATCTTAATATCCGTCAGTTCAGATCCGGTTAAAACGCCTTTATGAATGGTCTCAAACACATGGGTACGTACCAGATTCTGATAATTGATCGCAAGCCTGTCCACATGACATTGACTCTCAAATGTAATCCCCGTCCCTCTCGCGCTAGGTTCTAACCTTAATGCAACTTCCGAATAATGGCGAAGCGGTTCGAAATGTCCATATCCTGTAATCGGCTCCTCTATGGTTTCCATATATATGATCTCTGGCTGTCCAAAGGATATCTTCGTCTGGAATCTTTCTAAAACAACCTGTTCCAGAACTTCAAGCTGAATTTTACCCATGATATTCACTTTTAACTGCCGCAAAGACTCTTCCCATACCGCACTTAACCCAGGTTCTTCTTCCTCCAGAATATGAAACATCTGTAAGATTGCCCGGTCAGGTATCTCAGGTGAGTACAGGACTCTTGCCTGGAGCGTGGGTTGAAGCGCCGGAACGATCGTATCATGGCATTCCCCAAGCCCCTGGCCTGCTCTGGTAGTCCGAAGCCCGGTGACAGCCACCACATCTCCTGCATAAGCCTTCTGTAGAGCTGTAAAACGTTCACCCTGAAATACCCTTATCTGATGAACCTTCTCATCCGCTGTTAACGAATCCCGAACATTAAGAACGCCGCATAATATCTTCATATACGTCATTCGCTCCCCATGTCCGTCATAACGGATCTTAAACACTCTCCCGCTAAATGGATCAGATACCGGATAGGAAGCTTCTGTGGAACAGTAAAAGACATTAAGAAATGCTTCTATTCCCTCTCCATTTAAAGCACTGCCGCCAAAACAGGGGAATAGTTTCCGGTTTTTAATCTGAGAAACCATGGCAGGTCTTAAGTCTTCAGAAGTAATACTATCATTCAACCATTTATCAAGTAATGTTTCATCGCATTCAGATACATTCTCAATCAAATCATCTGTCAGGGTAACCTCATTTCCCTTCTCAAGGCTAATGCATTGAAAATCCAGGATATTGCCGGAAAAACGTTCTCGAATCTCAGCTAAAACTCTTTCATAAGATGCCGAAATCACATCAAGCTTATTGATAAATAAAAAAACAGGGATATGATAACGATCCAGAAGGTTCCAGATGGCTTCCGTGTGCCCCTGAATTCCATCCGTGCCGTTAATCATCAGGACAGCATAGTCCATTACTTCCAAGGCCCGTTCCATCTCAGCTGAAAAGTCTGTATGACCAGGCGTATCAATCAAATAATAGGTATCATTGCCACGAGTAAAGCCGGCCATATCTGAAAATATGGTTATTCCCCTCACCCGTTCAATGTCATCATGATCCATACATGCGTTTTTCGCATCTACACGGCCCAGTGCCCTGATTACCCCTTCTCTATATAATACCTGCTCTGAAAAGGTGGTTTTCCCAGCATCTACATGGGCTAAAATTCCAAAAGTTATCTTCATATTTATTTTAAATCCTTTGACTGTAAGAATAATTATGAACTTCATAACACCTCTTAAAGAGATGCAGCTTCTATTATTCTAAGATATAATTCCAATAAAATCAATGGATTTGAAAATAGCCCTTTCCGGTTTTTCTATTTATCTCGTGCTTTAATTCGATTCAGATGCAAAGTACACAACAGTCAGATACTGTCCGCTGTGAATGGTATCTTCTTTTAATCCGTTTATATTCTTTAATTCTTTTACATATTGGGCAGTAGTCATGCCGCTGTTTTCCAAATACGATCCGGCTATGCTCCATAAGCTGTCCCCCTTTTGGATCTCAATGCTTGTATAATACTTTTCGAATGCCGGTGTTTCCGTCTCTCCAGCAAGGGCATTCATTATAGAATTGCCAAAAAAATGTGAACCAAGCAAAACGACCAATGACAGTGCTATTAATTTATTCATTATATGCTTACCTCCTTTAAAACAATCCCAAACAGAACATTCGTTCTTTTCCTGTCATTATCATATCACTACGAACGTATGTTTGTCAAATGATTTTGCATTTTTTCGAACAAAGGTTTGCATTTTTATCGAACATATGTTACTATAGTTTTAATGAATAAGGATTGAGGAGGCCGCACCATGGCGCTAGAGAGAATTACCCCAAAACAGCAGGAAATTTTGGAATATATAAAAGAGACAATTTTAAAGAAGGGCTATCCACCGGCAGTCAGGGAGATCTGTGAAGCGGTCAGTTTAAAATCAACATCATCCGTCCACTCTCACCTGGAGACACTTGAGGAAAAGGGATACATAAGAAGAGATCCAACCAAGCCCAGGACCATCGAGATCATCGATGATTGCTTTCAGCTGACACGTAGGGAAGTTGTGAACGTACCGCTTCTTGGTACCGTAGCGGCCGGACAGCCTCTTTATGCTGAGGAAAACATTGAAAATTATTATCCCATACCAGCTGACATTCTCCCAAACGCCGAGACCTTTATGTTAAAAGTTAAGGGAAACAGCATGATCAATGCAGGCATACTTGAGGGTGATCAGATTATTGTTGAACACTGCCCTACAGCCCATAACGGGGAGATTGTGGTAGCATTGGTTGAGGATTCCGCAACTGTAAAGCGTTTTTTTAAAGAAAAGGGGCATTACCGCCTTCAGCCAGAGAATGATTCCATGGATCCGATTATTGTAGACAATGTGGAAATTCTGGGTAAGGTAATCGGTTTGTTCCGTTTGGGGATTCATTGAGATTTATAATTGAGAAACGTTAATTACGGCCCATGGTTTGCATAATATTTTTATGTAAACCACGGGCCGTATAAAATAAAACAACCATAAAGTAAAACAACCATAAAGTAAAACAATCCATGAATTAAGACAATACCGATTTCTCAGTAATAAAAACATTTCCATACTTCTACAGAATTCCATGAAAAAAACGGCTCACAGATTCTGTTAAGCCGTTTTACCCAATTAAATTCCGTTCTTATGATAAAGCTTCCAATTCGTCAGCCTCAATTTTCTTTCCATCTCTCCAGATTCTTTCCAGATCATAGAACAAACGATTTTCACGATCAAATACATGGACAATGATATCACCGTAATCCATGAGTATCCAGTTAGCAGACTGATAGCCTTCTATCTGTTTGCAGACAAATCCCCTTTTTCCAAGTTCTTCCTCTACATTGTCAACCATAGCCTGTACCTGATTTGCATTGTTACCGCTGGCAATAATAAAATAATCTGCCATTACGGATACTTTGCAGATATCAATAATTCTGATATCTTCTCCTTTTTTATCTGATAAAGCCGCATAAGCGGTTTTTACCATCTCAACTGACTGATTCATCCTTGTTCTCCCTTCTTTTCTTCGTGAACCTGCTTATAATAAGCATATGCCTGCTTTGACATAGAGTCCACAAAACTGCCTCTTCCTTCCAGATAATCCAAGGTTTCCTTAAGGATCTGATAAACACACTCATCTAAGTCCACAAATGCTACAGACCGCACAAGAGCCAGATTCACCGCTCTGTCGCGTCTGGGTTCAATATAATCTGCCGTAAAAACGATTTTTTCCAGTATAGACATCTCCGCTCTGCCAGTGGTATGCCAACGGATCGCGTTTATGATCTCTTCGTCATTGATACGGTATTTATGCTCTGCAAGCCATGCCCCATATTTCGCATGGAGCACGACCGGGGCCCCCAGTTCGTCATCAGTTAATGGAAGATCTTGTTTCCTGCATTTTCTGATAATATCTTCATCTCCATAAGGCTTGGCACAATCATGAAGCAGGCCGGCCAGCTCCGCTTTATTTAAATCACATCCATAACGCATTGCCAATGCGGTGCATATAAATGATACACTGATCGTATGCTCAAACCTGGAAGGAGTTAATCTCCCCTTTAAATCATTTCTCAACTCTAAGATCAGATCTTTCATGGTTCCAACTCCTGATATAAACCGTGGGCTTCGATAAATTCGATTACTTCCCGCGGTACATAGTCTGATATGGACTGCCCCCTGGCAATCATGCGGCGTAACTCTGCAGAAGAGATATCCATTTCCCCGCTGTGGAGTGTGCGGATATCCGCGCCATACTTAGAGGCCAGATAAGCGATCTGTCTGGCCATGGAACGGTCCGCTTCCTCATATTCCCGCCGGGCAGCCAATATGATCGCCTGAGTCAACACCTGGTCCGGCTCATACCAATTCTCAATCTCATATAAAGAATCAGCTCCAATGATGAAATAAAAGGAATGTTCCGGGTATTCTTCGTGCAGTAATCTTAACGTCTGCGCTGTATACGTATTTCCGGTTCGCCTTACTTCAAAATCCGAACAGACAAAGCCTTCATGATCTTTCACGGCAAGTTCTGTCATGGCAAGACGGGTAGCCGGATCTGACACATTACGATTCTTTTTATGAGGCGGATGTCCGGAAGGCATATACCAGACTTCTTTTAAGCCATATTCCTTATAAGCCTGCCCGCCAATCATTAAATGTCCATTGTGGATTGGATCAAACGTACCACCCATAATGCCTATTCTACCCATAATCTTTGACTCCCCGACCCAAAAATGAAACAGGATTATTTTGGAAGCACGATCTTCCTCTTATTTTCCTCTTTCGCCTGCTTATAAAGGATAATCTTTCTTCCGATCACCTGAACGACCTCGGAGTGAGTTCTCTCTGCTAACACTGCAGCAATACTGCTTCCATCATCCAGGCAATTCTTTAGTACTGTAATCTTTATTAACTCTCTGGCTTCCAGTGCCTCTGCAACTCCATTGGTGATCTCAGGTGTGAGGCTGGACTTTCCAATCTGGAAGATAGGATCTATATTCATCGCCAATCCCTTTAAATAGGATCTCTGCTTACTTGTCATATTATTCTCCTCTGCTATTTGTAATAGTCAAATTCAAGACCATACATGCGGACCGTATCTCCTTCTTCAATTCCCGCCTGCTCCAGCTCATCTAGAATTCCGTTTTCTTTTAAGAATTTCTGGAAGAAGGTAAAGCCTTTTTCTGATTCCAGATTCGTATAGCCTAACATCTTTTCAATGCGGGGACCTTCTACCACGTAAACTCCATCCTCTGTTACTTCTACAGAATATGGAAGGAGTGCATCACCCAGGCTCTTAACATCGAATTCCTTTTCAAATATAATCGGACTTAAATTCACGGTCTGAAGCAGTTCATAAATAGCATATAACAATTCTTTTACGCCCTTGCCGCTTACTGCTGATATAGGATAAACTTTAACACCCTGAGGCTCAAATTCAGCCTTAAGCTTTTCAACCGGATCTTCCCCGTCATCATAGATCGCATCAGTCTTATTGGCCGCAATGATCTGAGGACGTTCCATCAACTCCGGATTATAAGCCTCCAGTTCTTTATTAATGGCATGGATATCCGCGATGGGATCTCTTCCTTCCGTAGATGCGGCATCTACCACATGAACCAGGACTCTTGTCCGTTCAATATGACGGAGAAAATCATGTCCTAATCCAACACCCTCAGAAGCGCCCTCAATAAGCCCTGGAATGTCGGCCATAACAAAGCCTTTTCCTTCATCCATATCCACAACGCCCAAATGTGGGTTTAAGGTTGTAAAATGGTAATTGGCTATTTTAGGCCTTGCATTGCTGACTCTGGAAAGAAGGGTGGATTTTCCAACGTTTGGAAAGCCAACCAGGCCTACATCCGCAATCACCTTTAATTCAAGCTGTACCCAAAGTTCCTGGCAAGCCTGTCCAGGCTGGGCATATTTGGGGGCCTGCATGGTAGGAGTTGCGTAATGCATATTCCCCTGTCCGCCTTTGCCGCCTCTTAATATAACTTCCCTGCGATTTTCGCCGGACATATCGGCGATAACTTTTCCAGACTCAAAATCCTTGAGCACCGTGCCTTCCGGAACCTTGATCACTAAATTTCCGCCGTCTTTTCCATGGCATCGGCGTTTTCCGCCTGATTCCCCGTCCTGAGCGGTATATTTATGAATTTGCCGGAAATCACTTAATGTGTTAAGGCCTTCATCTACTTCAAATATAATATCACCGCCGCGGCCGCCGTCACCGCCGTCAGGACCGCCGCACGGAACATAAAGTTCCCTCCGGAAACTGACATGACCGTCACCGCCTTTTCCGGATCTAATAAATATTTTTGCTCTATCGGCAAACATTCATTCACCTGTTACCTTTCTTTTCGATTAAAATTAGGGTTTAACCCTTCCTTTAAAGGGTTAAGCCCCTTTCTTAAAGGGTTCAACCCTAAATTGAGCATAAGCAGCGAATTTTTGAATACAGGCTGCCAGGCAGGTCCTGTATTTTAAAAAACGGCTCCATACGTCTAAGGTATGAAGCCGGTCCAATTATTCGTTAATTGCTTTTGGATAAACAGAAACCTGCTTTTTGTCTCTGCCTTTTCTCTCAAATCTTACAACGCCATCCACTAAAGCGAATAATGTATCATCACCGCCACGGCCTACGTTGATGCCTGGATGAATGTGAGTTCCACGCTGTCTATAAAGAATATTGCCTGCTAACACGAACTGACCGTCAGCTCTCTTGGCACCTAATCTCTTAGCCTCGGAATCTCTACCGTTCTTGGTAGAACCAACACCCTTTTTATGAGCGAAAAATTGAAGGTTCATTCTTAACATTACTTACACCTCCTTAAATCGGATTTTAATATATGGTTCTCCATATTCTTCTTCAATATCTTGTAATCCCAATACCAAAGAATTCATTAGGAGTTGTGATCCTGAACTGATACTTGATGTAAAACGGAAATGAAAAGCACCTGACTTCTCTTCCTGATCCACTTCAAAGGAATCTTCAGTAAACTGTTCCACGCTGTTAGTCATATTAAATGTAAGTGCCGACACTGCAGCACAGACAAGTTCCTGTCCTTCCTGATGATCATCAGATAAACCGGCATGTCCTAACATCTGGATTCCAGCATAATGCTGTTCTGAATCAACCAATACGGTTACTCTTATCATAATTAAGCATTGATCTTTTCGATCTTAACCTGAGTATAAGACTGTCTGTGACCATTTTTCTTATGGTATCCGGATTTTCTCTTATACTTGTAAACAATAACCTTCTTAGCCTTGCCTTCCTTCACAACTGTACCTGTTACGGTAGCACCTGCTACGGTTGGGCAACCAACTGCTAAATCACCATTGTTTACAACAAGTACTTGGTCAAATGTGACAGCTTCGCCAGCGTCAACACCAAGTTTTTCCACTTTAATGATATCGCCTTCCGCTACTTTGTACTGCTTTCCACCTGTTGCAATAATCGCGTACATATGGCACCTCCTATTATCATTACTCGCCAACTGCGGTGTTCCAAATAAATGGAAACTTTTTAACCTCATTGTGCGGCATACTTTATTAATATATCATTCCCAAACTGTTCTGTCAATATCTTTTATATAAAAAACAATCAGTTTTTCCGCCTGCAGCAAGGCTTTTCCTTGTATTTGTTTCTGGTGTCCAGTATAATAGAAGCCATCAGATAAAACAAGGGGATACGAATAGAAACAGTTGGGCATAAATAATCACATATTTACCAGCTTCTGTCATAAACATGCTATCAGTATAAGGTGCGTTCGGTTTATGGCGCTTAACATTTTTCATAAGCAAACGAAAGGAGTTCAGACTATGAGAAATTTTTTTAACAGAGAATGGAGTTTACCTGAAAAACGGCTTTCAATCGTGTCAGCATTTCTGTTTGGCTGCGTCCTTGGCTTTTTATTCGCACCAATAAAGAAAGGAATCTATTGCGGCAATCATAACGGAAACAGAAATGAAAGTCTTTCGGAAAAATGCACAAAGGGAATCCTGTAGTATTTCATTATTCTCTCCATGCAGCAAGGCCGCAGAGCTTAAAATATCTGCGGCCTTTATTTAACTATTTTTCCATGTAGAAGGTGCAAAAATCAATAGCAGTGGGAATACCTCCAAACGTCCCGCAAGCATGTCAAACATCATGACATATTTAGATAACGCAGAAAATTTGGAAAAGTTCTGGAGAGGACCGGCTCCTGCAAGTCCTGGTCCGATGTTATTAAAGGTTGCAGCAACAGCTGTAAAATTAGTAGCAAAATCAAAGTTATCCAGACTTACAATCAGAACAGAGAACGTAAAAATAACGATGTAAGCGCATAAAAATGTATTGATGGAACGGAGCACGTTATGTTCAATGGGCTTTCCATCCAGCTTTAATACCTTTACGCTTCTGGGATGGATCAAGGATCCCAGTTCTTTTTTTACAGCCTTTAAAAGGATAACGACTCTTGATACCTTAAAACCTCCGCCCGTACTTCCTGCACATGCACCGATAAACATGAGAGCAACCAGGATCCCCTTTGAAAATTCCGGCCATAAATCAAAGTCAACGGTGGAATAGCCCGTTGTGGTTATAATCGAGGCCACTTGAAAGGCCGCATGATGAAAAGCGGAAAACAGGCTTCCAAAGCTGCCGCGGATATTAAAAGTAATAAATAAAACAGATGCTGCAATGATTCCAAGATATGCCCTGGCTTCCTCACAGCGGAAGGCTTCTTTGGGATGGCGGGTTAAAAGCAGATGATACACATTAAAGTTTATACCGAATAAAATCATAAATACGGTAACAACTCCCTGCAGGTAGTAACTATCATAAAAAGCCATACTGCTGTTTTTGATTCCAAATCCGCCGGTACCGGCTGTTCCGAAGCTGATTGCCAGGGAATCAAACAGCGGCATACCTCCTATCAGCAGAAGAATGATCTGCAGCATCGTCATAAATAAATAGATTGTATAAAGGATTTTAGCGGTCGACCGCACCCTTGGCACCAGTTTTCCTACGGAAGGGCCAGGGCTTTCTGCCTTCATAATGTACATATTATAACCGCCGGAAAGAGG
>DEYX01000053.1 GCA_002365025.1 Hungatella sp. UBA3147
ATCCTCAAAACAAATCCTGATGTTGTCTTATTGGATGTGATTATGCCGAGAATGGACGGAATAACAGTTATGGAACGGGTACGCGGAAATGGTGCTGTAACAAAGATACCGTCATTTATTATGGTCACTGCAGCAGGAAGCGAGAATATTACTGAAGATGCTTTCCGAATGGGAGCAAATTACTACATAATGAAGCCGTTTAATAAGGATATTATCGTCGATAAGGTGCGAAGGGTAGGACAGAGAAAGTCGAAGACTCCCAGCTTGCAGGGGATGAAAAAAGTAAAACCTTATGTCAATAAAACGGAATACATGGAACAGAACTTAGAAAATGATGTAACACAGATGCTTCATGAAATAGGCATTCCTGCGCATATTAAAGGTTACCAGTATTTGAGAGATGCCATTGTTATCTCTGTACAGGATCAGGAAATGCTCACCTCTGTCACTAAGATACTTTACCCTTCCATTGCAAAGAAACATCAGACAACTCCCAGCAGGGTGGAACGTGCGATCCGCCATGCCATAGAGGTGGCCTGGAGCAGGGGAAAGATGGATACCATCAATGAATTGTTTGGATATACGGTAAGCACCGGCAAAGGAAAACCTACGAATTCTGAATTTATTGCTTTAATTGCCGATAAGATAAGACTGGATTATAAAAAACTTTCCTAATTTGTAACTTTTGATACTTCCTTATTTCTTGAAAATGCAGTATACTAAATAAAAATCGACAATACCCCAGCGGGAAAAGGATAAGGGAGGTTTTTGGATGAAGAAGATTTTATTCGTTGCATCAGAGGCAGTACCTTTTATTAAGACAGGCGGTCTCGCAGATGTCGTGGGATCCCTTCCCAAGTGTTTCGATAAAGAGTATTTCGATGTTAGAGTCATGATTCCCAAGTACCTATGTATCAAAGACGAGCTGAGGAGCCAGATGACCTATATTGACCATTTTTATATGGATTATCTGGGTCAGAACAGGTATGTGGGAATTCTACAGTATGTTCATGAAGGCATTACCTTTTACTTTATTGATAACGAAGAATATTATAATGGTTCCAAGCCCTATGGGGACTGGTTTCATGATCTGGAAAAGTTTTGCTTTTTCTCCAGAGCAGCCCTGTCAGCGCTTCCGGTTATCGGATTCCAGCCGGATGTGGTTCACTGTCATGACTGGCAGACCGCCCTTATTCCTGTTTTATTAAAGGACCGGTTTCATGATGGAGATTTTTTCAGGAACATGAAATCCGTAATCACGGTTCACAATTTAAAGTTCCAGGGCGTATGGGATGTAAAGACGATACAGAAGCTTACCTGCCTGCCGGATTATTATTTTACTCCGGATAAGCTGGAAGCATATAAAGATGGCAATCTGTTAAAAGGCGGTATTGTTTATGCCGATGCCATAACTACGGTCAGCGATACCTATGCGGAAGAAATTAAGATGCCTTTTTACGGGGAAGGGTTAGATGGCCTGATTCGTGCACGTGCAGGCAGCCTTCGGGGAATTGTCAATGGCATTGATTATGAGGAGTTCGATCCGGAAACCGATCCGTATATTGAAAAGAATTATAATTTAAAAAATTTCCGTAAGGAAAAGGTGAAGAACAAGCGGGCTTTGCAGCAGGAGCTTGGACTGAATCAGGATGAGAAAAAGTTTGTAATCGGTATTGTTTCCAGACTGACAGACCAAAAAGGTCTGGATCTGGTCCAGTGTGTGATTGATGAGCTGTGCAGTGATGATATCCAGCTGGTTGTTCTTGGTACCGGAGAAGAACGGTATGAGAATATGTTCCGCCATCATGCGTGGAAGTACCAGGATAAGGTTTCAGCCAATATCTATTATTCAGAGGCAATGTCTCATAAGATTTACGCTGCCTGTGATGCGTTCCTTATGCCGTCCCTGTTTGAACCATGCGGTCTGAGCCAGCTTATGGCTCTCCGGTACGGTACCGTACCCATTGTACGGGAAACCGGTGGTTTAAAAGATACGGTTGAGCCGTATAATGAATATGAGAACCGGGGAACCGGTTTCTCATTCTCTAATTATAATGCTCACGAGATGTTAGGGATTATCCGGTACGCGGAGGGGGTCTACTACGATAAGAAGCGTGAGTGGAACAAGATCATAGACCGCGCCATGGCAAAGGATTACTCATGGAAAACTTCAGCCATGAAATATCAGGAACTTTATGATTGGCTGATTGGAGATTAAGCCGGCCATGGATCAGGAAAGAAGCGTTTGAATAAGGATGGACAGCATGCATTTAACCCGAGAAGAAAAAGAAGAAGCAATTCGATGGGCAGAAGATCCTTCCTGGGTGGAACGGGAAGATTATTGTGAAGATACAGATTACATGGACTGCGTCAGGGATATCATAGATAGTCCGGTATTCCAGTCCATGGATAATTATATGCAGCACGGAGACACAAGCTGCAAGGCTCATTGCATTAAGGTATCCTATATGGGCTACTGTATATGCAGGAAGATGGGCTGGGATTATGCTGAGGTCGCAAGAGCCGGTCTCCTTCATGATTTGTTTTTGTATGATTGGCATACCCATGCTAAGGAAACGGGGGAACATTTCCATGGTTTTACTCATCCCCGGACTGCACTTAATAATGCAGTAAAATATTTTGATTTAACAGAAAAAGAGAAAGATATGATTTTACGCCATATGTGGCCGCTGACACCCATTCCCCCAAAGAGCCGGGAGGGAATGGTGATCATTTATTCGGATAAATTTTGCGGATTGATTGAAACAATGGCCAGGATCAAGCGTTGGATCTTATTTGGATTTGGAAAGAAGAGCGCTGCATAATACGGAGGAAACCATGACATTTTGGGAAGATATACTTGGGAATCAGGTTTTGATTACTGCAGTTGCCGGTTGGCTGGTTGCACAGGTTTTAAAAACGATCATTGACCTGGCCCTTAACAAAAACTTTAATCCGGAGAGGCTTGTGGGATCTGGGGGAATGCCCAGTTCCCATTCCTCAACGGTCTGTGCGTTGACGACCGCCGCCATTTACCGCTATGGCGTCGGTTCTTTTGAGTTTGCGGTCTGCTTTGTCCTATCCATGATTGTCATGTATGATGCCATGGGGGTGCGCAGGGAAACCGGAAAACAGGCCAAGCTGTTAAACAGCATCCTGCTGGAGAACCCATTTGAGCTTAGCGGAGAGATATTACAGGAACGATTAAAGGAATATGTAGGACATACCCCGCTTCAGGTGGCGGCAGGTGCAATTTTAGGAATCTTGCTGGCGCTGTTTATCTCTCAGTACTATTAATCAAATACCTTGCATCTACGGGAATAAAGAAGAAAATTTTCTGGGAATCGTAAGAAAATAGTCCTTGATTTCTTAAGATATCCATTATATACTTTAACAAGTTCAAAAATTGTTAAAATTGGAGGTAAAATGGATATGTCAATTTATCATAGGATAAACTGTTTTTTCCTGTTCAGTTTACTTGGATACCTTCTTGAATGTTCCGTACTCAGTTTTGAGAATAAAAGGCCTGTACTGAATCGAGGATTCGGACATGGACCGTTCTGTATCATCTATGGATTTGGTGCCACGGGAGCGATGATCCTGCTTAAGCCTCTTGCAGGCAATCCGGTTCATCTTTATTTCGCCTCTATGGCTATGGCAACCTTTATGGAGCTTTTAACTGCTCACATGATGATAAGGCTGTTCGGTTCCTTCTGGTGGGATTATAGCCGGAAGCTGTTTAATTACAAAGGGATCATCTGTCTGGAAAGCAGCATTGCATGGGGGTTTCTGGGAATTTTTTATTTCCGTTTCCTAAACGGATTTGTCAATCAGATGGCAGGGATGATACCGGAGGATTTTGAACGATTGGTGGCAATGGGCCTTTTGATTTTTTATATGGCAGATTTCATATACACCATGAGGATGCAGCTACGGGATGACTATGACGATGATGATACGTCCATGATCGGACGATTGAAAGTTTATTGATGATTGGCGGGATTCGATATGGGTCCCGCTTATTTGCTATTTTATAGCATAAAGGCAATGGACCAAATTCGCTTTCCCGTCTTTTGGAGAATGGAGTACAATAATAGACGCTTGCGTCTATTCTATATGTATAAAATCAGATAAAGTGACATGGAGGTTAGGGATGAATAAGATAGAAAGGCTTGTATTGGCTTCCGCTTCACCAAGAAGGAAAGAGCTTCTGGCTCAGATCGGAATAACGCCGGAAATCGTGCCCAGCACCATAGAGGAGAAGATTACCACAAGTGTGCCAGAGGAGGCGGTGATGGAATTGTCCCGCCAGAAGGCAGTAGATGTGGCCAGCCGCAGGCAGCCGGGGACTTTTGTCATCGGGGCGGACACCGTAGTTGCAGCAGGCGGTAAGATTCTGGGTAAGCCGATCAGCCACGAGGACGCTTACCGGATGATCTCCCTGATGGAAGGTAGAACCCATCAGGTATACACAGGGGTCACCCTGGTGTATTGTGGAGGCCGTGGAAATAAAGTCAGGACATTTGTAGAAAAGACCGATGTTCATCTCTATCCCATGTCTGACGGGGAGATAAGGACATATGCAGACAGTGCAGATCCTATGGACAAAGCCGGGGCCTATGGGATACAGGGAAAATTCGCAGCTTTTATTAAAGGGATTGACGGCGATTATAATAATGTAGTAGGATTGCCTGTAGGACGTGTGTACCAGGAGATAAAGCAGATGTTTGAACAGGAGGATAAGGAATGATTAAACTGATTGCATCGGATATTGACGGAACTCTTGTGCCGGATGGAGGCAACGAGTTGAATCCTGAGCTTTATGATGTGATTTTAAAGCTGCGGGCAAAGGGAATCCAGTTCGCCGCGGCCAGCGGGCGCCAGTGGCTCAGCATTGAATCCATATTTGAACCCATCAGGGAAAAGGTATTCTATCTTTCGGATAATGGCGCCTATGTGGGCTGTCATGGCAGAAGCCTGTACGTCAACACCATTGAGCGTAAGACGGTTATGGATATGGTACAGGATGTGAGGAATATGTCTGGACTTGATATCATGATCTGCGGACCCGATGTGATTTATACAGAGACAGACAATCAGGAGTTTCTGGACTGGATGATAAACGGCTACAAGTTCCATGTGAAGCAGGTAGAGGATTTAACGAAAGTGGAATCTGAATTCATCAAGGTCTCCGTGTACCGCAAGACCGATGTGGAGGCCCATACCAGAACCTTACGGCAAAAATATGCGGACCGCCTTAAGATGACCATAGCAGGAGATATGTGGCTGGACTGTATGAGACCGGGAATTAACAAAGGGCAGGCGGTGAAGCTTCTTCAGGACAGTCTTGGGATCAAACCAGAAGAGACTATGGCATTTGGCGATCAGTTAAATGACATTGAGATGTTAAAGCAGGCTTATTACAGCTTTGCTGTGGGAAACGCCAGGGAAGAGGTAAAGGCGGCAGCCAGATTTCGGACGGACACGAACGTAAACGACGGGGT
>DEYX01000022.1 GCA_002365025.1 Hungatella sp. UBA3147
TGCCCCTACCAAAAAAATAGCCTTCTTACGTGAAAAGTGCAAGTGGGTCTGTACAGCCTCTGAGCACACCTCAAGCATGTTTACCAGGGAAGTCACCCCTGCAAACAATACGGAAAGGAAAAACAGCACTGCCACCCATCTACCTGCCGGAATCATGGAAAAGACCTTTGGTACTGTAATGAACATAAGAGGCGGGCCGCTTGCAGGGTCCATCTGGAAAGCAAATACCGCCGGAATGATTGCAAAACCAGCCAAAAGCGCAGCAATCGTGTCAAGCAATGCAGTGGTGACGGCTGCCTTTGGTATATCTTCTTTTTTATCCAGATAACTGCCGTAAATAACCATTCCGGAGCCTGTAATGGATAAGGAAAAGAATGCCTGTCCCATGGCCATCACCCAGGTTTCCGGTTTCAGTAAGTACTCCCATCTGGGAACCAGCAGATATTCATAGCCTGCCAGAGCACCGGGAAGAAAAAAGACCCGGACCGCAATGATCGCAAACAGGATAAAAAAAGACGGCATCATGATCGCATTCACTTTTTCAATTCCTTTTAATACCCCACCTGCGAGAACAGCCACAGTAAGGACCACCACAAGGAAATGCCAGGGCACGCTGCCAAATTTTCCTGTCATGCTGGAAAAGTATACCGTTGCATCCGTATTCATCATCACGCCGCTTAAGGCCCCGAACAGATACTTAAGAACCCAGCCTACAATGATGGCATAGCCAATGGCAATGCCAAAAGACCCGATCAAAGGGATGGCTCCAATAAAGCCGCCCCCTTTTTTCCCCCTGGTCTTCATGGCATAGTCGTAGGAACCAATAGGACCTGTCCCGGTCAGCCTTCCAAAGGCAAACTCGCCGGAAAGCCCGACCATGCCAAACAAAAAAATAAAACCAAAATACACCAGCAAAAAAGCAGCTCCCCCATACTGCCCCAGGCGATAGGGAAACATCCAAATGTTTCCCATACCTACCGCAGAGCCCACAGAGGCGAGAATAAAGCCGATCCGGGAACCAAAGGTCCCGTTTTTCGCCGCAGTGTGTTGTTTATCCATTGTACTGTTCCTTATTCCTCGATCATTTTTTTCTCTACGATTTCACCCTGATTCTTGTAGATGGAGTTAGCGTCTACACAGCCTCTTACGCAGGAGAGAGGATAAATATTGGATTTTGGTCCGATTACGGTTCCCGGATTTAAGACTGCACCGCAGCCGACTTCCGTGAAATCTCCTATGATCGCACCGAATTTCTTAAGACCGGTCTCAATATCCCCGTCTTCTGCATGAACCGTAACCAAAGACTTATCGGATTTTACGTTGGAAGCCAGAGAAGAAGCACCCATATGAGACTTATAGCCTAAGATGGAATCTCCTACATAGTTATAATGAGGAACCTGCACACCATCAAAAAGGATGGAGTTCTTAATTTCAGAAGAGTTTCCTATCACTGCACCTTCTCCAATGATGGCGTTGCCTCTGATAAATGCGCAATGACGGATCTGTGCACCCTTACAGATGATCACATGCTCACCCATACATGCTGTTGGCGGAAGATTGATGGATTTATGGATCCACACTGCTTTTCCCACGTGAACAAACTCATCCTTTGGAAGGCGCTCTCCCAGGGAAACGATGAATTCACTGATTTTCGGGATGATTTCCCATGGGTAAGTAGTCTGTTCAAATAATAATTTTGCAATCGTATGGTTAGTATCAAATAAGTCCTGGTTTGTCATATCTTCTTTTTTCATTTTATAATCTCCTATTTTTTTTTTTATAATTAGCTGCCGCGGCATCAAATACACCATGCAGATCGTAATGATTGTTGAGTCTTAATACTCCTGCGGTCCGCCCGGCAACAAAATTCTCCAGCTTCTGCATATATTCATCCGGGGTTATGGACCCCTCAGCTACGTAAGTCAGCCCTTTTTCCCAGCTTGCCGTCAATTCCGGATTAAGGAGCTGTCTGATGGAAGCATTGACTACGTCGAAAATCATCTCTCCCAAAAGAGTGGGAACAATTATCTGGGTCTTGCTGTTTAAGGAAAGATACTTGATATTGCACAGCTTTTTTAAAATCTCAGCCCTGGTAGCACTGGTTCCTATTCCGCTTCCCTTTATCTGGGCTCGGAGCTCTTCATCTTCTATAAGCTGTCCGGCGTTTTCCATGGCTAAGATCATGGAACCGGATGTATAGCGCTTGGGAGGGGAGGTCTCTCCCTCCTTAATCGTCAGCTTTTTAAGAGGAAGCTTCATTCCCTTTTTCAGGGTGCCAAGCATGGCAACGAATGCGGGATTATCCATTTGATTCTGAGAGGATTCCTGGTTGTTCTCCTCTTGTCCGTTGTCCTCTGAAGGCGCTTCACCATTTCCTTCATCCTGCTGCTTCTTTTTTCCCCAGGACACCTCTGCCACTTTTAAATAGCCCGCTTCCAGCATGACCCGGAAATTGGCATAAAAATGTTCTTTTATAAACTCCTGATTCCGGGCAGGATCTGCAGCGGGATTTCCTGTATCCGCCACAAGCTCCAGAGCGTATTTCTGATAAACAGCCGGGGGATAAAAGACACTTATAAATCTTCTTGCTATGACTTCATAAACCTTCAATCCAAGGGGAGACAGTCCCCTCAACGCGGCAAGACCCTGGCCGGTGGGTATGATGGCATAATGGTCTGTTATCTGCTTATCATTGACATATCTGGTTTTTTCAATGGTCTTAAAAGAACCCTTCTCCATAACCTCTGCTGCTGCTTCTGCCAAAGGTTCAAAGCCCTTAAGCCCGGCTATGTTCTTATGGATCTCCTTTGCAACCGCTGTAGATAAAACTCTGGCATCAGTTCTTGGGTAAGTGACCAGTTTCTTCTCATAAAGCTCCTGA
>DEYX01000112.1:0-3456 GCA_002365025.1 Hungatella sp. UBA3147
TGGTGGTCAGCAAAGGACCGGAGCATGAAACTGTTGATTTAACAACCCTTGGTCTGGAGAAGATGGATGGCGCTGCAGCCAAGGCGGCACTGGAGGGCAAAGGCCTGACCGTCAATGAGGAACAAAAAAACAGCGATACCGTAGCAGCGGGATATGTCATCAGCTACAGCCCTGATAAGGCAAAAGAAGGAGAAACCGTGACTCTGGTTTTAAGCAGTGGTCCGGCTCTTGTCAATCCGGTCGCTGTTCCAAACATTGTTGGCCAGACCCAGGAGGTCGCCGTGGAGATGTTAGCGGACGTGGGACTGGTTCAGGGAACGGTTACGGAAGCAGCTTCTGAGACAGTTCCCCGCGGCAATGTCATCAGCCAGTCCTTAACCGCTGACAGCCAGGTTGAGACGGGCACTGCTGTGAATTATGTTATCAGCAGTGGAACTGCCCAGCAGGCCAAAGTCAAATATCTGGCTTCCATTGATAAGTCTTATCCACTGCAGAACATTATCGGACCAGGCTCCGGCAGCACCCAGCTTACTTTAAAGATACAGCTGAGGCAGTCGGTGAATGGAAGAGACGAGATCAGAGAGCTTATGGGACCTGTTACTATGGCAGGCGACCAGATGCTACCCGTATCATTTAAAAATATAGAAGGCGCTTACGGTGTTTCCGGCGGGACCGTAGAGATCGTAAATGTAGAAACCGGTGATGTGATTAATTCTTATTTCATCACATTTATACCGGTGCCGCAATCGTAAGGAACAATATATGACAGGAAAAATTTTGAAAGGAATTGCAGGCTTTTATTATGTGCACGGCACGGATGAAAACATCTATGAGTGCAAAGCAAAGGGTGTTTTCCGCAATAAAAACGTAAAACCTTTGGTTGGGGATAATGTGGAATTTTCTGTTCTTGACAGTATAGAACTGAAAGGAAACATCGAACAAATTCTGCCAAGGAAAAACACCCTGGTTCGTCCGGCCGTAGCCAATGTGGATCAGGCGCTGGTGTTGTTTGCCATTACCCATCCGGAACCCAACTTAAATCTGCTGGATCGTTTTCTGGTTATGATGGAAGTTCAGGAGGTTCCTGTAAATATCTGTTTTAATAAAACTGATTTGTCAGGCAGTGAAGAAAAGCAGGCTCTTTTAGAAATTTATGAGGCAGCTGGCTATCCTGTGTATTTTGCCAGTACCTATGACGATCAGGGAATTGAGGAAATCAGGAATCTGGTGCGTGGGAAAACCACGGTTCTGGCAGGACCTTCCGGAGTGGGAAAGTCCTCCTTAACGAACCTTCTTTATCCTCAGGCTGAGATGGAGACTGCAAATATCAGCGAGAAAATCCAGAGAGGAAAGCATACCACCAGGCATTCGGAGATTTTTGGCATCGGACGGGATACGTATCTTATGGATACGCCGGGTTTTAGTTCCATGTACTTGGAAGACTTAGAGTGCAGTCAACTGAAGGATTATTTCCCGGAGTTTGAACCCTATGAGGACGAGTGCCGGTTTCTGGGCTGTGTGCACATAGGTGAAAAAACCTGTGGCATAAAGGCTGCGGTAGAAGACGGAAAAATAAACCGGGGCCGATATGAAAATTACCGGCTTTTATATCAGGACCTAAAAGAGAAAAGGAGATATTAATATGCTTAAACTTGCCCCTTCCATATTAGCGGCAGACTTTAAAATTCTTGGACAGCAGGTAGCTGAAGTGTCGGAGGCAGGAGCCCAGTACATTCATCTGGATGTGATGGATGGTGCATTTGTGCCCAGTATTTCATTTGGAATGCCGGTCATCGGAAGCCTGCGGAGCTGTACGGACCGGATATTCGATGTTCACATGATGGTTGAGGAACCAGGAAGATATATCAATGATTTTAAAGAAGCGGGAGCTGACCTCATCTGTGTCCATGCGGAAGCCTGCACCCATTTAGACCGTACTATAAACCAAATCAAGGAAGCTGGCCTAAAAGCCGGAGTGGCCCTTAATCCGGCAACTTCCTTATCGGTCCTGGATTTCATTCTTCCGGAAGTGGACATGGTTTTAATTATGACAGTAAACCCAGGCTTTGGCGGACAAAAATTTATTCCATATACCCTGGATAAGGTTAAGGATTTAAGGCGTATCTGCAGGGAGCGGAATTTGGAGACAGATATCCAGGTTGACGGCGGCGTGACCTGTGAAAATGTGAGAGAGCTGATTGAGGCAGGTGCTAATGTTTTTGTGGCTGGTTCCGCTGTATTTAAAGGCAATGCGGCTGACAATACAAAAGCATTCTTAAAAATATTTGAGGAATATGAAGGGTGAAAGTAGAAACTACAGGTTTGATTGTTACCGGGGGAACCATGGATTATGGATTTGCCGGCAGATTCTTGGAAAACAGAAAGTTTGATAAAATCATCGCAGTAGACGGGGGACTTGCAGCTCTTTCCAGGCTGCAGTTAAAACCGGATGCCATTGTAGGGGATTTTGACACGGTGGCAGAAGATGTCCTGTTCGAATATAAAAACAGTTCAGACAATATTACCTGGGAAATTCATAAACCGGAAAAGGATGAAACCGATACAGAACTTGCCATAAATACCGCCATAGGGCTAGGCTGTTCAAAGCTGGTCCTGCTGGGAGCAACAGGAGGAAGGATGGACCATTTTATCGGTAATCTTCATCTTCTTTATGCCTGCCTGAAAAAGGGTGTGGAAGCAGCCATTGTTGATGAAAAGAACTGGATCACAGTGATTGAAAAGGGAAGGTCGTTTCAGGCTGAAACATTATGGGGAAAATATATTTCCTTTCTTCCCCTGTGCAAAGAAGTGAAGAAAATCACATTGACCGGCTTCAAATATCCTCTTTATGAAAAGGATATTGACTTAGGAACCAGCCTGTGTATCAGCAATGAGCTGACTGGTGAAGAGGGCTCGATTGAATTCGCGTCCGGAACTCTGATTTGTATCCAATCCCATGACTAAACTGGTATGATTTAATATATCGAAACTGGATATTTATATCACTCCACTTGCATGCTAAGATAAAGAACAACAAGAGCATCAAGGGAGGAATTACCAATGAGTAAAACAGATAACAGGATATATAAAACCGCACTGACAGGACTGTTTGCCGCTATGTCCTATGTAGTATTTACATTCCTGCAATTTAAGATCACACTTCCGGGAGGGGATGCCACTTCCATTCACTTGGGAAATGCAGTCTGCGTTTTGGGAGCACTTCTTTTAGGCGGGCTATATGGCGGCTTAGGCGGCGCTATCGGCATGACCATTGGAGACCTTTTTGATCCGGTCTATTTTGTATATGCGCCAAAGACCTTTCTATTAAAACTGTGCATCGGCCTTATCACCGGATTTCTGGCCCATAGAATCGGAAAGATCAATAAATCCTCTGACAAAAAGCATATACTGACCTGGACCATCACGGCAGTGGCGGGAGGATTGTTGTTCAATGTG
>DEYX01000112.1:3513-6735 GCA_002365025.1 Hungatella sp. UBA3147
CGGATTGTTGTTCAATGTGATTTTTGACCCTCTGGTCGGTTATTTTTACAAGCTTCTGATCCTGGGAAAACCGGCGGCAGAACTGGCACTGGCATGGAACGTTGCATCTACTTCTATTAATGCAATCACCTCCGCCATTGTTTCCGTCCTCATCTACATGCCTCTTAGAAATGCCCTGATCAGGTCCGGTTTATTTACAAAAATTTGTTAGGAGCTCTTATGACATCAGAAAAACATCAGAAAAAAATTGCTGTTATTCAAGATCTCTCGGGATATGGCCGCTGTTCCCTCACGGTGGCTCTTCCTATTCTTTCAGCCTTAAAGGTACAGTGCTGTCCGGTCCCCACTTCCATACTATCGAGCCATACCGGATTTTCCACCTACTTTTTTGATGATTATACGGAGAAAATGCCTTTATATATTGAACAGTGGAAGGAACTGGATCTGTCCTTTGACGGGATTTACAGCGGATTTTTAGGTTCCGAGGAACAGATTGAAATTGTCATTGGCATGATTAAAGATTTTAGCGCACCGGAAACTAAGGTTTTGGTGGATCCCATTATGGGAGATCATGGAAAGGCCTATCAGACCTATACGGAACGTATGTGCAGCCGAATGAAGGAACTGGTGGGCTATGGTGATATTGTGACCCCAAATCTGACAGAGGCCTGTATCCTGACCGGAAGACAATACCGGCCTTCAGGCTGGAAGCGTTCAGAGCTTCTTACTATGGCTGCTGAGATATGGGATATGGGACCGGATTCTGTGGTCATTACTGGCGTAAGGGAAGGAAACTATGTGACCAATGTGGTGGCGGAGAAGAACCGGGAGCCCCACTTTTTGCGTTCTCTTCATGTAGGCAGTGAACGGCCGGGAACCGGAGATGTGTTCTCCAGCATCCTTGCAGCCCAAACCGTGAAAGGGATTCCATTAACAGAAGCAGTGAAAAAAGCGGCCAGTTTTGTAAAGGCCAGTATAATAAAATCCGATGAGATGCATGTCCCGATAAAAAACGGAGTGTGCTTTGAAGAAATCCTTTCTTTGCTGATCCGGTGATAAGAATGAGACGAAGGATGGGGAATTTTAGGAAAGGGGCTTTTCTTTGCCCTTTTTTTGTAGTATAATCAACGGCAGACTATCATGCGGACAACTTTCGCAGAGAATATTGAGGAAAAACCAGGAGGAATACCATGTTAGATTTAAAGTTTGTAAGAGAAAATCCTGAAATTGTAAAGGAAAATATTAAAAATAAATTTCAGGATAGCAAGCTGCCGTTAGTTGATGAGGTGATTGAACTTGATGAGCAGAACCGTACAGCAAAGCAGGAAGGTGATGCTTTAAGAGCTGAACGCAACAAACTTTCCAAACAGATCGGCGCCTTGATGGGACAGGGAAAAAAGGAAGAAGCAGAGGAAATGAAGAAGAAAGTGACCGATGCTTCCGAACATCTGGCTCAGTTGGAAGAAAAGGAACGTGAGCTGGAAGAAAAAATCAAAAAGATCATGATGACAATTCCGAATATCATTGATCCCAGCGTCCCCATCGGTAAGGATGACAGTGAGAACGTAGAGGTAGAGCGTTACGGCGAGCCTGTTGTTCCTGAGTTTGAGATTCCTTATCACACAGAAATCATGGAAAGCTTTGACGGCATTGACCTTGACAGTGCAAGAAAAGTGGCTGGCAATGGCTTTTATTACCTGATGGGAGATATTGCAAGGCTTCATTCTTCTGTACTTTCCTATGCAAGAGATTTCATGATAAACCGTGGCTTTACCTATTGCATTCCGCCCTTCATGATCCGCAGTGAAGTAGTTACCGGGGTTATGAGCTTTGCCGAGATGGATGCCATGATGTATAAGATTGAAGGTGAGGATTTATATCTGATCGGTACCAGCGAACATTCCATGATTGGAAAATTCATTGATACCATCCTTCCGGAAGAGAAGCTTCCTCAGACCTTAACCAGTTACTCTCCCTGCTTTCGTAAGGAGAAAGGTGCCCATGGCTTGGAAGAACGCGGAGTTTACCGGATCCATCAGTTTGAAAAGCAGGAAATGATCGTTGTCTGCAAACCAGAGGAAAGCATGGACTGGTATGATAAATTATGGCAGAATACAGTTGACTTATTCCGTTCCCTGGATATCCCGGTAAGAACTCTGGAATGCTGTTCCGGAGATTTGGCGGATTTAAAGGTGAAATCAGTGGATGTGGAGGCCTGGTCCCCAAGACAGAAAAAGTATTTTGAAGTGGGAAGCTGCTCTAATTTAGGCGATGCTCAGGCAAGAAGACTTAAAATCCGTGTTTCTGGAGACGAAGGAAGAAAGTATTTTGCCCATACGTTAAACAACACCGTAGCTGCTCCTCCAAGAATGCTGATCGCTTTCCTGGAGAACAACTTACAGGCAGATGGAACCGTGAAGATTCCGGAAGCTTTACAGCCCTATATGGGAGGCACGAAAGCACTTATGCCGAAAAAATAAGGATTATAATAAGGTCCGGCTTTTTCTGAAAGGCCGGACTTTTTAACATTTCCTGCACAAGTTATTCGGTTGCAGTTGACAAGAGGGATCCTACGTATGGTATGATGGATAGGACGGAAGACTGGTGCTTATCCGATAAAAGAGGAAACACAGCCGGTACGAAAAATGAAAAGGAGTGACAGCGGTATGATTACATTTAACCATTTTAATTTTAATGTACTTGATCTGGAAAAGAGCTTAAAATTCTATAAGGATGCACTGGGACTTAACCCTGTGCGTGAAAAAGCAGCATCTGACGGTTCCTTTAAACTGATATATTTAGGTGATGGAAAAAGTGATTTTACCCTGGAACTGACTTACTTAACAGAACGAAAAGAGCCTTATAACCTGGGAGAATGTGAATTTCATCTGGCATTCAAAACAGATGAATATGAGAGCTTCTATCAAAAACATAAGGAAATGGGTGTTATCTGTTATGAAAACCCTGCCATGGGAATTTACTTCATCAGTGATCCTGACGGCTATTGGATCGAGATTGTTCCAACCAGATAAGGAGAAGCCGTGTATATTGAAGTAAATGGAGTCACGTTATACTATGAGGTGTCAGGAAACGGCCCGGCGATCCTTCTTGTCCATGGAAATGGAGAAGATCATAGTATTTTTAATGAGACAGCGGAGCTTTTAAGGGAAAATCATACCGTTTATGCCCTGGATTCCAGAGATCATGGAAAAAGTTCCAGAG
>DEYX01000385.1 GCA_002365025.1 Hungatella sp. UBA3147
TATGTGTGCTATGATTACAACGGCTTTAATGCTTATTTCACGGGCAGCAGGAACTTCGTCCGGATGCTGGGGGATACCACCTTCTGGCGGAGTGTGGTCCATACTTTTGAGTACGCGGGTTTAAAGCTGGTATTCATCGTTCCCCTATCCCTGCTCCTGGCGGTTCTGCTGAATCAGAAGCTTACGGGAACCGGTATTTTCAGGGGAATTTATTTTATGCCTACCGTCATCAGCGCCGCTATTTACAGTCTGATCTTTGGCTTCATTTTTGCAGTCTACAACGGTGTGCTGAACGCCTCCCTGCAGAAACTGGGGATTATAGGAGCCCCAATTGACTGGCTGGGGAACGCCGGCATCGTCATGCTCTCCATTGTGATTGTGGCGGTATGGGGCGGCTTTGGAAACTATATGATCCTGTTCATTTCCGGAATGACCAGCATCCCGGAGGAAGTCTATGAGAGCAGCAAGATAGACGGGGCAAACGGCATACAGACCTTTTTTAGAATCACCCTGCCCATGCTGAGCCCTGTGCTCAAGGTGATCCTGATGCTGGCGATTACCAACGCCTTCAAGGATTACCAATCCATCCTGGTTCTGACCGATGGAGGCCCCAACAACCGGTCCCACGTTATGTTTTCCTATATTTACAAGCTGATATTCAGCTCCAGTACCACTCCTCAGATTGGATACGCCACCATGCTGAGCATCGTGGCGGCACTGATCATCGGGATCGTAACCGCTGTTTACATGTTCGTTGCCAGGAAGCTGGATGATGTTATTTAAGGAGGTCTCATGGAAAAGAGCCATACGGTATATTCAAAAAAGACAAAAATGCTCCACCTTTTCATAGAAGTTTTCTTAATCCTGGTGGCGGCTTTGACCCTGTATCCCCTGATCTACATCATGTTCGGGTCTTTCAAGGAAAACGCAGAGCTCTTGCGGGGCGGAACGAAGCTTCTGCCGGAAAAATTTGTGCTGGAAAACTACAAGCAGGCCTGGCACAAAGCCAATTTTGCCAGATATACTTTGAACAGCGTGGTTATCAGCGTGGGCGTCATGGTGGTGACCCTATTATCCTCCAGTATGGCCGGATACGTGTTCGCAAGGAAGAATTTCAAGGGAAAGGAGCTCCTTTACAGCCTGTTCGTGGCCTTCATGTTCGTCAATGTGGGCAGTGTCACCTTGAGACCCCTCTTTGAGCTGGCAGTGAAGGTGAAGATGAACACTTCTTTAATAAGCGTCATCCTCATCGCCGCCGGAACCGGCCAGGCTACCTATATTTTCCTGGTGAGAGGATATATGAATACCATTTCAAAGGAACTGGACGATGCGGCAAAAATAGACGGCTGCACCTTCTTTCAGATTTATTATAAGGTGATCCTGCCCCTGTTAAAGCCAATCCTGGCCACCACCGGACTTCTTTCCTTCCGGGCCGGCTGGAACGAATACATCATGCCCCTGGTATTTACTATGTCCAATGAAAAAATGCGGCCCCTGACCGTGGGAGTTACCATGCTGAAAAACAGCGGCGACGGAACGGCAGCCTGGAATCTGATGTTTGCTGGGGCCACCATTTCCATTATTCCGATCGTGATCATCTATATTTTTACCAGCAAACAGTTTATGAGCGGCATGACAGCCGGAGCAGTGAAAGGATAGGGAAGGAAATGGAAGTAAAAAAGCAGGATTACAGGAGATACGAATGCAATGAATCAGGATTTATCACTCAATATCTGGTCTCTGGATTAAGGGAAACCCCTTTTGCGGACAGCACAGCGGATGAAAACCAGCTCCGTTATGAAAAATATCTCCGTTCTATCGTAACAGAGAAGCAGGACAGAAGGCCTTTAGGAGAAATCCGCCTGGGAGAGTCCGGGAGACTGGGGCTTCCATGGCGGTACTATTATAATTATGGAAATTGGTTCGTGGATTTGAGCACCTTTTATTCGGTACTCACCAGGGTGGAGCTGGACGCCTGCACCATCCTCACGGCCCCCCGTGATATGGTGGTTAAGGCGGCCGTCTGGTCCTACGCTTCATTGGACATCTGGTGCGGAAATGATAAGGTGTGCGTGATGGAGCCTGCGGTATATAAACCCATCCGCAGGCAGGAGATATCGCTGCCATTAAAGAATGGGGAAAATCTTCTCTATATACGGCTTCAGACTCTGGGGGTCAGGGACACCAGGACCCTGTTCGGAATCCAGATATTAGATGGGGCGGAGCAGATATTCCAGACTCTGCCAGACGCTAAAAAAACCGTGCCGGTCATGGAACAGGCGGACTGGATGTCTGGCATAAGGCTGGAAAACCACTCCCTGCATTTTAATGGTCCGGCTTTAGAGGGGACAACGCTGGGCTATGATTCCATGAGTCCGGATTTTAGCCAGGCAGGGACGAAGATTGAACGCTTTTCAGTCGCGGGAGCAAAAGATGTAATTCTGGAGAGGAACCGCCCCTATGTTCTTGTGGAATGCCAGATAAACGGCCAGAGGCTTATGAGGCGTATGGAGGACATCGGGGAGATCTGCCCCAAGAGACTGGAAGGCCTTGACTTTGAGAAAAACAAGAGAGAGATCTTTCGGCGGACCGCTGCCGTGGAGTCCTTGAGCCGCGGCGGAAAATTTGGTTTTTCCATCTCCAACATTTTGGCCAGAAAGGCTCTGGGCACAGAAGATGAGCGAGAAAGAAGGCTGCTTTTTGAAACCCTGGACCAGATTGAGAGCCGTTATGACTGTTCCGATTTCCTGGTCTGCGGCCTGATCCGGTATGTGAAAAATTATGAAATGGATGAGGCGCTTTCCCGGCGGGTGAAATCTGTACTCCTCCATTACCGTTACTGGATGGACCAGGAAGGGCCTGATGCCATGTGCTTCTGGAGCGAAAACCACTCCCTCATGTTCTATGTGTCCGCTATGAATGCCGGAGAGCTTTATCCGGATGAGTATTTTACCCGTGCTCACATGACCGGAAGGGAGCTCTATGAGGCGGGAAAGAGGCGGTTGGAACAGTGGCTTGCCGACGTGGAGCTTCACGGCTTTGAAGAATTCTTAAGTACGGTCTATATGTGCGTGACCTTCGCGGGGCTTTTAAACGCAGTCGATTATACAACAGAGGAGATAAAAGTCCGGGCGGCCTGTGTGACGGACCGGCTTCTGATCATGCTATCCCAGCATACCTATAAGGGTTCTGTGATTGCTCCCATGGGAAGAGTTTACCGCCATGTGATCTATCCGTTTCTCCAGGGAGCCCAGGCCCTTATGAATCTGGTGAATCCAAAGGTGCCTTATTCCTATGGGGAGGGCTGGCTGGCCTTTTATGCCACTAGCGGCTACCAGATTCCGGAGGGACTTGATGTGCTGATGGAGGGGGAGATAAATACCGAGTACGCCACCGGTAACGCCCTGGTTCGTCTGGAAAAGAACCGGAATTACTGCATGACCTCAGTACAGTCCCCGAGACAGGACAAAGGCTTCATTCGCTGGGAGAACTTAACTCTTTTAGAAGAAGTACAAAAGGTGGATAAGGGCTCTCATGAGTACACGAAGTCTTTAAACGAACGGTTCCATGGGACCACATGTTTTGAGCCCGGGGTTTACGGCTATCAGCAGCACTTATGGAGCGCGGCTTTGGACAGTGAGACAGAGGTGTTTACCAATCATCCAGGAGGCACATGCGATTCCAGCGAGATGAGACCGGGGTACTGGTATGGAAACGGGGTCATGCCGGCCATTTCACAAGAGGATGGAGTTCTCCTGGCCGTATACGTTATACCAAAGGAGCATCCCATCCATTTCACCCATGTCTTCTGGCCTGGGGTAAAGTTCGACTGCATGGAGGCAGAGGAGAGCTGGCTGTTCGGACAAAAAGGGAGCGGCTATACGGCCCTCTGGTGCAGCGGAGCTTTAAAACCCCATGATGACCAGCTTTTTGGCTGTGAGTACCGGTGCTTCGGGGATGAAATGGCATACTGCTGCATCTGCGGGGGGAGAGAGGAGTTTGAAACACTGGAAATCTTCATGGAATATGCAAAATCTTTGAATCCGGTTTTCGAAAAGAAAACCAGGACCGTGAGGGCGGCAGGACGAGCCCTGACCTATGATGCGAGGGAGGACAGAACCCAATATATTTAAAAATATAATCCGTATTAAATTTTCAAGGTGCAACTATAATCATAAGTAAATAAGGTGTCTTCCGACACCTTATTTACTTGTAAAAGAACGAAGCTAACATGGAGCGTACTAAAAAACATGCTTTTAGCCCCGAAATCATCTACTGGAAATAAACTGGAGTTACATAGGCCCAGTGCCCATTTTGCTGTGACACCTCCATATGGTAATAGTCTCTGGGGCCTTCTGCTGTGTCCATAAAGGTATCCTCAACCATGTACTGGGAAGCGCTTATGGCCGTATGGATCTTATAAGCCTGGCTGTGGTATGGCTTCATTTGGGCGCTGCAGCCTGCGGCCATAAGCTCTCTTACTGTGCGGCATGTCTCCTGACCGTTGATAGAGAAGCGGACTTTCGTATCCGGCGTTCCCTCGATCTCCAGGACAACGGCGCAGGTCTGGGGATGGAGAGTGGAAAGATTCTTAACTGTCTCACATTGCCATACGGCGTCTGTTTCCCCGCAGTGAAGGATCTGGCTGTCAATCTGATTGATATCATCCTGAGAGGTATTGTCTTCGGCGGAAGGGGCCAGGACGCTGCGTCCCCTGAAGCAGGGCTCTATTCCCAGAAGGCGGCCGTTCTCGATATCGGCAGAGCAGTCGAAACGGTATAAGGAGTCTGAGTTGTTTCCCCAGCCGGTTTCTACCCGCACCTTATAACGGCGGTCTGCAGCCTTGGGTTTTAGGAGGAGACCCTCTACGATGCGGATGGGCTCCAGATTTCGGTAGATCACAATTTTGTCGATGGGGTAGCAGGCTTCTACTGCATAGTGGATTTCTCTTGCGGCGGAAGAATGGTTTACGATGGAGCCCATGACGGCACCGTTTACATCAAAGGCGCACCGGATCCGGTCGCCGGTTACGGCATAGGTCCTGCGGTTTACCAGGGCATCCCAGATGCTTTCCCTGTCTTTTTTCTCCGCCAGCACCGCCAGCTTGCCGTCACCGTAGGAGCCGGGATATCCGGCGTGATGGTCTGTAGAACCGACAAAGCCGAAGCGGTGACCCTTTTTCAACCCCTCGTAAACGGTGTTCCGGCTGTCTCTGGGTCCCATGTTGTGATAATAGGGATAGGCAGCGGTTTCGCTCATGGCACAGCCGTGCTTGGAGCAAACCTCCACCAGGGGTGTGACGGTCTCGTCATATTCCTCCCAGTTGATGCCGCGGTAGCCGGGCGTGTAACCGATGTGATGAGCCACCGTGAGGGAACGGCAGCCGCAGTCCTCCTTAAGCTCCCTGGGTGAATCCCGGTAAATCAGGGGAAGGGAGTCATCCGGGCTCACCAGATGATGGTCTCCGTAATGGGAAGAGTGCATTTCGTAGGCCTGAAAGGTCACCAGCCGGTCCGAATTAGCGGCAGCCATGAGGCCGTTTACTTCCGGCCAGTGGTCCCGAAGTTTTTGAAAGCCTCTGTTATGGAAATCTACGACAAAGGCGGTATCCTTCGTCCGTTCATGCATGTCCGGCCACATGGCGTGGCCTGTGACTGCACAGAAGTCCAGATGGTTTGCGGCGGCGGTCAGGGCGTTTTTAAGGGATCCGTAGCCGTAGGTGATGCCGCAGTGGTTGTGAATGTCACCCCAGTATATATTCATAGTTGATATCCTTTCTTATTCTTAGTCCATCGGATATTCGCAATCCGATTCTCTTCATAATAAGGTTAAATGATCTGAATTGCAGGAACAATGGCTTCCGGGCGGGGGACCCACTGCCCCATTTCTGAAGCGTAATCTTCCAGTCCCATCTCCTTTTTCATACGTTTCTGAAATTCCTTTGCCCGGGCGTTGACTGCATGGGGATCGCAGACGGAGAGAAGACGTCTGTGGCAGCTGTCCGATATTCTTTGGACCTCCGGGTCGTCGGAGCTGGTCTCGAGGAGATTTACATGTTCCCCCGGATCTTTTTTTAGATCAAACAACTGAGGCTTGTCGCCGCAGTAAAATACGTATTTATACTGCCTCCAGCGTATCATGAACATCCCATCCGGGATGCCATGGGCGTGATATTCGCTGAAAGCGAAATCCGGCCGGTCCGGGTCTATGCCGTCATTGATTAGCTTCATGAGGCTATGTCCGGCGATCCCTTCCGGCTGCGGGATGTTTAACAAATCGCAGAAGGTAGGATAGAGGTCTGCCAGGCTGGCAGGCGCAGGAATGCGCTTTGCTTTAGTCCCGGGAACCCGGAAAATCAGCGGGATATGGGCAGACTGCTCAAACATACAGCATTTCCACCACATTCCATGGTAGCCCAGTTGTTCGCCGTGGTCACTGGAATAGCAGACTGCTGTATTGCCCCGCAGACCCAGACGGTCGATGGCGTCTAAGAGGACGCCCAGCCGCTCATCAAACTCTTCGATGGCGCAGTGATACCCCACCAGGACCCTGCGGATGGTTTCCTCTGGAACCTGTTCGCACTTAAAATAAGTGCGCATCCATTCCAGGGATGGGTTGAGGGATGTAAAGGGCGGCCGCAGTTCATCAGGGATTTCCGTGATCCGGGAGTTATAGTAGTCCCAGTGCTCCTGTTTTACATAAAAGGGAAAATGAGGATCAAGAAAGCCGATATAAAGCATGAAATTATCCTCATCCCGGTGAGCTTCCAGCCAGGACAGGCTTTCTGCCAGAACCCAGTCGTCAAAGCTTTCTTCGGTCTTGATACCAATCCGTTCAAAGCGTTTTTCCGCCCCTATCCTTCCGATCTTCTGATCCCTGAAATAGCAGCCGATATCAGGCTTGTGCATGTAGCCGGCCAGTGACTCATAAGTAAATTTATAGCTGCCCTCGTGATGAAAATGGGTCTTGCCGATGCAGGCGAAGGTGCGCCCGTTTCTCACCGTGTGGTGGGAGATCCCCTCCACGGTCCCGTCATAGGGGGTGGAATTGTCCCAGGTTCCAAGCTGATGCACATAATTCCCGGTAAAGAAGCTGGCCCTTGCCGGTGCGCACACGGGGCAGGTGGAGTAAAAGCTGTCAAAGACGATGCCCTCTCCGGCCAGCCGGTCTAGGTTCGGTGTCCGTAAAAGGGAGTGGTTAACAAAGTGCATCATCTCATAAGAATGTTCGTCTGATAAAATGGTGATTACATTCATAGCATCCTCCTACCAGTAGGGATTCCAGTCCCTGGTCATGCGGGTCAGGGCTTCCACATAGTAGTAATCGCCCCAGAGATTGCATTCATCAATGCCGTGATCGATGCAGTCGTTATAAGGGGTCTTCTTTCCGTAAACGCCGTGGAGCAGCTGGCCATTGGAAACTTCCGGCGTAGTGACGGAGCAGAGGTCCACCAGAGCTTTTAACATCCGTTTGGCGGCTGCCAGATAAGGGGCAGCTTCCGCTTCCGGTAAATACTTACACATCTCCAGGATGCCGCATACGGCGATGGCGGAGGCAGAGGAATCCCATGGCTCCTCACTGCCTTCTTCAAAAATGAAATCCCAATAAGGAATCAGATTCTCCGGAAGGTGGGAGATAAAATAATTGGTCACGTGCTTAAAATCTTCCAGATACTTGGGATCTTTTGTATAACGATAGCTTAGGGCCAGGCCATAGACGCCCCAGGCCTGACCTCTGGCCCAGGCGGAATCCGCCGAGTAGCCCTGGTGGGTAACGCCCTTTAAGGGCATCCCGGTATCAGGGTCAAAGTAATAGGTGTGGTAAGTGGAGTAGTCAGGGCGGATGATAACGCTAATAGCAGTTTTCAGATGGGCCCTGGCCACATCAGCGTATTCAGGAAGTCCGGTTTCTTCTGTGGCCCAATAGAGTAACGGCAGGTTGAGCAGACAGTCGATGATCAGCCGGTAATTATTCCGGTTTTCTAAGGAGCCCCAGGCCTGGATAAAACGGCCTTTCTGGTGGAAACGGGCCTTTAACCGGTCGGCGGCCAGGAGCGCAGCCTTTCTTGCAGTCTGGTTCCCTGTCAGTTTATAGCCAGCCACACAGGAAAGGGAGTAGAGAAAACCCAGGTCATGGGTGTCCGTGCGGTTTCCGGTTTCGATGCGCGTAAGAAAGCTGTCCACCTGCCTGGCAGCAGCCTCACGGAAGCGGTCATCTCCGCTGTTTTCATAGGCCAGCCACAATTCGCCTGTCCAGAATCCATTGGTCCACTGCTCGTTGGGGGCGGGGGAGTAGAATCCGTTTTCCGAGAATATGGCTTTGAATTTCTGGGAAAATTCACCAAGGCAGCTCTCTGTCTGGCGGATAGCGAGACGAAGCGCAGTGTTTGCCTCTTCCTGGGTGAGTTCGGGTTTTTTTATCAATTTTTCGTTGGTCATGGTTTCCTCTCATTCTGCAGTGCGGTTGTTTTTAATGGGTTCCATTGGTGTGGTTCTTCGGTTACAGCGAAGGAAAATGGTTCAGCGCTTCTTTATCCTCCATCATGGGAATCACAGCGTCCAGCTGTGCCTTTAAGCTGCTTATGGGCCAGGGCGCGGCCGGGGATCTGTCCGGGGCGTCTGTCACATCCAGCATAAGAAGGCTTAAGCCTACTGTGCTGATATCTGCTTTCTTATCCTCGGGCGCCGCAAAAGAGATGTCTAAAATCGGTGCAAGCAGATCCTCTGAGGGGTATATTTCCGGGCAAAGCGCGGTGTTTTTCCATACGCGGATATCCTGGCAGCCGGACCATACGCACAAGATGGAGACCCCGTTTTTCTCAAGCAGGACGGAAGTTTCATCCAGTACGTGGCAGACAGTCCCGGGCATTAAGTGCCAGCGTTCTATGTGGGGTGCCGGCTGGCGGCTTCCCCGTTCCATTTCCTCCCGTACAACAAGTCCCCGGGTACGGTGGAATAGAAGCCTGCGGGTATGGCGGCAGTAGGTATAGGCATCATGGTGAGCTCTGACATATATGCCGTCAGGTTCCGGCCGGAAGTCTGTCACAGGCGAATCCGGACGGTATACTCCCCACTTGTTGGCGTACACAGAATCTGGCAGTACAGGCTCCCGATGGGCCAGGACCGTGTTGTGGGAGGTCATGTTGTACATATATCCCCGGTGCGGGCTGCCCATGCGGATGGAATGATACAGCCTGCCGCTATAGGGCTCTCCGATGAATTCTTCTCCACGGAAGGTGACAAACAGGGACAGCATATCCATGTGGTTGTGGCCGGAACAGCCGCAGTCCGTCTTGGCTGACATGAGAAGATAGTTCCCCTTGGGGCCATAGGAGCTTTTGCTGCAGAGGAAGCCGGCTCTCTGGCTGCAAATGTCCAGAGGAACCACGGCTGGGTCAGTCTCCTGCCCGGCAGCTCTGGCCTTTAAAAGCATTGTGCACATGGGATGGTCCAGGATGCTTTTGCCTAAACCAAGGATGGGATCCACCATAGGCCCTCCGTTGTCACCCAGAGCGGGATAGAGGGAACCGGGAGGGGCCAGCATAGCTAAGAGGGAAAAGGTAGCATATATTTTCCGGTCCGCTTCCTGATCTAACAGCTGCACCTGGTTTAACTTTGCCAGATAGATCCCGCGAAACAGCATTTCCCCTACGGCAGCGCCTGACCAGTAAGCGATGGAGTGCTCGTTGTAGCCGCCATCCTCATTAAAATCCTCTTTGATATGGCGGCATACGATCCCGGCACCTCGTTCCTTATAGGCTCGGAAATCCGGAATCTCAGGCAGCAGGATGCTAAGGAGGAAGGGCACAAGGCCGCGCTCCCACATGTGGTGGTTATAGGGGCGGTAACGATCTGTCTCAAAGCGCTGGAACTGGATGCCCAGAAACCAGATATGCTTCAGCAGCCCGAAGGCTGTGTCTGTGTCGATTTCATATGGAACTCTGGTATAAAACAGGCTGATGAGCACCATGGTCAGCCAGCCCACGCTCATGGCATCCCGATCCTCCGTATACTGGAAACGGCTGGCCTCCGGCGACGGATCCTCAACCACCAGCGGATAAGTTTCAAAAAATTTATGAACGATTTCAGTAAAGGAAGCCAGGACGTTCCGGTCCCCGTCTTCATGATACAGAACGCAGAGGGCTTCGAGGAACTGGCCTCTTACAAACATGTTAAGGCTGTGGCGGTGGCGTTTGCCTTGATCCTCCAGGAAATTAAAATGGATCATGGATTCAAAGGCAGGCCCCAAATCCTCTGCCTTTCTGTCTCCGGGCAGTAGATAGCGGTGTTCCATCATGCTTTTCCCGGACCGCAGGCAGAATTCCTTTAAGCTGCCCCTAAGGCCCAGAGAGGACTGATAGGCATAAGGCAGTTCATCCGGCTCCATCTTCTGGAGGGGGAGCCGGCGGTAATCATAGTAATAGACTACATTGCTTCGGGTTTCAAAATAGCCGACAAGGGCCTTTTTGGCAGCGGCGGTATCGCCACGTTTCCAGGCAGATTTCACAGCTGAAAGCCCGGGCAGATCCAAATCCAGGGCCTCAAACAGCTGGTGATCGGAAACTTCTGCTTCCCGTTCAGGGATGAGCCGATGATGAAGCATACTCTTTGTGGAATAAGCGGTGTGGGAATTGGTTTCGGTCATATTAATCTCCATTCTGCCACTGACGCTTGCGGCAAATATAATAAAAATGATGTGCGTCTTACACCATGTTGTATTATGTATTCAAAAGAACTGTTGCCTTTTTAACGTTTCTCCCTGATCAGTTGGTTCTCTTCCAGAATCAGCCGGAAGGTACGGTTGTCTGCCTGACATTCAAGCACGAGGCGTCCGTCTGCCGTAAGCTTCCGGACCGATGCCGTCTGCTTTCCGGGGGACTGGGGATAGGGGACAGCCAGGGCGGCGAACCAGCATTCTCCGTTTTCATCAGGCGTTATATGGAAGCAGACCAGCTTAGAATCATGCCAGACGTCGTTAATAGTGGAGATTTTTCCATCCTCTATTACCAAATCGGCCGGATCGTTCCCTACCGCCAGTTCGATGGCAGGGCCATCATCAAGGGAAATGAGGGAGCGCATTCCGCTGTGTATCAGTTCGGTCCGGTTTAAGTGATAGTGAATCTGGACTATATCCGTCTGGGAAAGTCCGGTCACATGGTCAATGATCACCAGGAACCGGTTATCTACCAGGGCCAAGTGCCTTGTGGCAATGGCCGGGGCGTAATTCTCATGGCAGGAGGTGATGAAGGTCACCCCTTCTGTCTGCTCCACCGCACAGATGATGCCGTTTTTTTGCGGCCCATATGCCCAGGAACCTTGGTATTCCCAGGCATCTGCACCGTTTACCGTGAGGCAGTTGTGGGAAGCCGTACGCTTAAAATGGTAACGGTTTTCATCACTTTTATAGGTATAGATCCCCGGGTCGGAGATCAGGGGCAGTCCGTAGGCGGTGAAATCAAAGCCGCCCGGGTCCATATGGGCATGCTGGTTCTGCACAGGGGTGCGGCAGGCGGTCATGAGACTTAAGGCATCTTTTTCCCAGGAGGTACGCAGATATACCTGGTTTAAATCCCTCTGCCAGGCCAGAAGGGGAAGTTCCGGGCACTGGGGATGTTTCTCTGCCCAGGTCAGATCTTCCTTTAAGCGGCCAATCTCCGGAATCCGCCACAAATTGTCCCGGATGTCTGATAAGATGGAGGCAATGGGATAAAAATGTGCTGCTACAGCCAGGTAGTTCCGGTCGCCGGAGGCCATATAGCAGGATACGGCTGCCAGGCACATGGTTTCCTTGTCGGCTGTGTGGCTGTCGCCCCAGGGGAAATTGCCGCCGCAGGCACGGGTGGCGTGGATGGAGTGGAGGAACATGCTGTTAAGTCTCCTGGTGTAGCTTTCCGATTCTTCCATATGATATTTTCTGGAGAATACATTCCGCATGGAGAACCAGAATACACAGCCGTTATGATAGGAGGGGCAGCCCTCAATCTGTCCGCCGCATGGGGTACACTGGGCATCCATGCAGCGGTCCAGTTCTCTTAAGGCATGGATCCGGAAAACTTCGCTGTTTTTTATCTCCGGAAAGAGACAGGAGAAAGAGAGCAGCCCTAAATTCTCCATCAGGTAGTGGTTGTGGTCTGCCTTGGGCCAAAGGAGTGGGGATATCTCATACAGGATCCGGCAATGGACGTAGATACATGGAAGCAGCTTTTCCAGAAAGGCTTCCGTCATATAGGGAGTATCTATCAATAACTCCACCACATAGGGCCAGGTGCGGTATCCACGGATGCCCACCTCCAGGGCCCTCCATGGGGTGAGACCGTCGAAGCGGCCGGGTGCGTCAGCGCCTGTTTCATCCATAAGGGCTGGGCAGGGAACACTGTCGATCCAGTCGGTGATCTCCTGTATGACCTTTTCGGCATATGGGAGATCTCCGGTCAGGCTGTAGGCCTCACACATGGTTTTCCAGTGGTGCATCCTGTTTAAATGAAAGGTGTATTCATTATCCCCTGCAGGATTCACAGTCCATTTTGGGGGATTGCCTATGTAGTAAAGCGCCGGGCCTGTGCCGGGAAGGACCAGCTTTCCGGCCAGGGCTTCGTCTGCCAGGCGCAGCGTGTCCGCGGCAAGCTCGGGAAACTGTTCCCTGACGAGCTGCCCCCGTTCCAGAGCGGTGAGTTGCTGGTTGGCCTCCAGAACTCGTGACCGCAGATGAGACAGCAGGGTGGGGATGCTCATTCCTTCCGGAAGGATATCTTTGATTGCAGGGTAGGTTTCTGTCATGGTTTTTCCTCCTTTTGCTATGGGCAGACAGGACCGGATGTGAGTGCTCCAAATCCCAGCTCTGTACTGCGCTGCTTAAAAGCTCTTATGACTTCCTGATACTCCGGCGCATCGATGTAATTTATCGTCTCTGACGGATTCTTAGCCAGGTCAAAGAGTACCGGCGGCATGTCAGGGCCATAATACTGGTATTTAAGCGGCCCTTTTTTGATCATTAAGTATTCTCCTAAGTACTGGCTGATGCTTTCATCATCCCAGTCGTCCTGTCTGCCGTCCATAAGACCGGTTAAGGAGCGGCTGTCCAGCCCCGGAGGGATGGGGATGCCGCAAAGGTCGCAAAGTGTGGCATATAAGTCGCAGAGATTCACATTTTCGGAAACATGGCGGGGAGCAAAGCGCTTTGGATAACGGAGTAACAGGGGGACTCTCACGCTTGCTTCATAGAATTTGTGCTTGGCCCATATCCCGTGTTCTCCCAGCATTTCGCCATGGTCGCTGGTAAACAGGATGATCCAGTCATCCGGATCCTGACCTGTTTCCTCAAGCTTTTCAAGGATCTGCCCGATGTAGCCGTCTACTGTTTCTATCATGGCATAATAAGCGGCTGTGGTGCGCTGTACCTCCCTAAACATTACATCCTTTCCTATCTCCAGATGCTTCGTGTCCAGATAAGGGTGGCCGGAAAGCTGCTGCTCTGCCCCGTAGATGGGCACCCGGTTTAAATAGTATTTAAATAAGTCCTCCCGGCAGAAATACGGGTAATGGGGAAGGACAAAGCTTACCTTTAATAGAAGCGGCTGGTTTTGCTGAGGCTTGTCATAGTAAGGGGATACAAAGACTTCCTCCAGGATATCCAGAGCACCCTGCAGGGTATATTCGTCATCCACCGTATTGCGCGCATGGCCCGGACCTGAGCGCCGTACCTCCTTTGTATTGGTCCAGCGGTGGTCTGCCTGGGAGATCCTGACCCGGGACAGCTCTTTTGTATCAAGGTCAGGTACAAACCGTTCGGTGATGCGGCAGTCCCTGCCGATCCGGCGCAGCCACCCCTGCATCTGGTCTGGGCCGTTGTGATGGAGCTTCCCGCAGCAGACCGTATGGTAGGCGTGTTCTGAGAAGGTGCGGGCAAAGGTCGGATAAAAGGGAGGTAAGTCTTCTCCAAAGACCTGGCATCCGCATGTTCTCGGCAGCTGTCCGCTCATGAGACACTGACGGGCGGGGATACAGACCGGGGAGGGGGTGTAGGCATGGTCGAAGATGACACTGTCTTTCGCCAGCCGGTCAAGGTTTGGCGTTCGGATGACCGGGTTTCCCGCCCAACCTGCAAGATCGGGACGGTGCTCATCGGTCATGAGGAACAGGATGTTTGGTCGGTGTTTCTGCTGCATAGGTGATGGATTCCTTTCTAAGCCATATTAAAACTAATTTCATGTTAAGCCAATTATAGGAAATGAAAAAATAACGTTCAACCACATTTTTTTGCAAAATACCAATATTTTGCAGGTAACAAATGATAGACGAATGATATATGGGCGAAATCCTATAAAATCACCATCAAAAAGGTGGATGTTGAAATGGAAAAATTGTATGAGGAACAGAAAGTCCAGTATTTACAAGGGTTTCGCATGAAAAAATGGGATTTCAAAAAAGTGTTATTTTTCAATTTTTTGTGGGTTGCCATCAGAAAAATGGTATGATAGCATGTGCTCAGAAACAAACGCGGTCCCAACCTGATCATGATGTGACATGCAAAGAAAAAAATTGAAAAATCAATGTTAAAAAGGAGATTATGAAGAGATGAAGAAATCAAAACGACTGATTGCCGGTTTCATGGCATCAATGATGGCAGCATCGGTTCTGGCAGGCTGTTCCTCCAAGCCATCGGAAAACACCCAGGCTAAAACCACAGAAGCTTCCACTGCTGCAGAAGAAAAAGGCGAGCCGGTGCAGATGACATGGCTGGTAGGCGCTACCTCCGCAGAGGTGGATGACAATGCAGAAGTGGTGAAAATGATTGAGGACCGCTTCAATATTGATTTAAAAGCCTGGTATGTGGATTCCAATAAATACCAGGAAAACTTAAATGTCAGATTTGCCGGCGGCGAGATGCCGGACGTTCTGGTAATCGATAACCTAAGCCAGCTTCCTGATTATGTAGACGGCGGAATCATTGGAGAGCTTCCTATAGAAGAGATCCGTGAGAAGGCACCAAACTATGCAAAGATTGCAGATGCCTACGACGATGGATCCCTGTGGAGCACCCTGGTATACAAAGGAAAGAATTATGGTGTGACAAACCCCATGGATGCAGTTCCCATGGCCATGTTCTGGAGAAAGGACTGGCTGGATAAGTTAGGCCTTGAGGTTCCAAAGACCCTGGATGAGTATGAAAAGGTACTGACTGCATTTGTGGAGCAGGATCCTGATGGAAATGGAAAGAAGGATACGGCAGCCATGGCAGAGCGTACCTTCGGTGCTGTCTTTGGTGCTTATGGCCTGCGCTGCGTGACCGGCGGCAATCCCCGCTTTAAAGTAGAGGAGATGCAGTTGGGCGAGGATAATGTACCGTACTTTCCTTATATACAGCCAAAAGCCAAGGAAGTCCTTGCTAAGCTTCATGACTGGTATAACAAGGGCCTGATCGACAAGGAATTTATCACAGGCGAAAACCACGGCGGATATGCATGGCTTTCTCATTCCTTCATGAATGGGAAGATCGGTCTGACCTCCGCACAGCCTTATCATTACTTAAATGCCAGCACCGACACGAAGAATGAGGAGAACTGGGGGGTCTGTATGAAGGAATTCAAGGGCCTCAATCCCGATGGAGATATCGTAATCGGGCCGGCACCCATTGGTCCGGACGGACAGTCCGGAACAGAGGGCTGGAACTTAACCGGACGTATGACCTGTCTTACCACCAAGGGGGCCAGTGACCCGCGCATCGTAGATGCTTTCCTGGCTATGCTTGATGCATATTATTCTGACATGGATTATGCGAGATTAGTTAACTATGGAATAGAAGGAAAGCATTGGAAGATGGCAGACCTGGGGCCTATCAGGATCATGGAAGGCACAGACTTGAGAAAAGAAGGTGTGCTTCAGGTGGATTTCGGCAGCACTGTGACCTTTGCTGAGAATGTGACACCGGAGAAGAGAAAATTCGGCCATGAAGTGACCGGAAACGGATATTACCGCTTCAATGCACCGCCGGTAGAAGAGGTTTCCAATGTCATCGCAACCCTGGATTCCCTCACCAACCAGGCATATTTCGATATGATTACAGGTGCAAAGCCGATCGATTATTTTGATACCTTTGTGGAAGAATTCAAGAAAGCAGGCGGAGAAGCAGCAGAAAAAGCAGTTCAGCAGGCTTATGCTGAAAAACTTGCCGCAGTCAAATAACAAAGCGGGGCATAGAAGGGCAGCTGCGAGAGGAGAGTATCCGCAGCTGTCCTTCTCTAACGGAGGAATTCATATGACAGCAGTTACAGCGAAGGGGAAGCCCGTCAAAAAAGGCTTTCTGTACAATATGTCACATTATAAGGAATATTACATCATGCTGATTCCCGGCATCCTGTTTTTCCTGGTATTCTGCTATGGCCCTATGTATGGCCTGGTAATCGCATTTCAGAATTATTATCCGCTTAAGGGGATCAGCGGCAGTCCCTTTGTGGGCCTTAAGCATTTCAAGGCGCTTTTCAGCGACCCCTTTTTTGTCTCTGTGCTGAAGAATACACTGATTATCAGCTTTTATAAGCTTTTAATCTGCTTCCCGGCGCCTATCATTTTAAGTCTTATTTTAAATGAGATCAAATGTATGCCGTTTAAGAAGTTTGCCCAGTCTATTTCCTATTTGCCCCATTTCGTTTCCTGGGTTGTGGTGTCCGGAATTATCATCGAATTCCTTTCCCCGTCCAGAGGGCCCATCAATATCCTGCTGCAGAACCTGGGGCTGGAATCCATCTTCTTCGTGGCGGAGCCCAAGTGCTTTAGGGGTGTGCTGGTGCTGTCAGACCTATGGAAATCCATTGGCTGGGGCTCTATCGTATATCTGGCGGCAGTGACTGCAGTGGATCCTACGCTGTATGAAGCGGCGGAGATGGACGGCGCCGGCAGAATCAAGAAAATCATCCATGTGACCCTTCCGGCGCTGGCGCCTATCATCACGGTTATGCTGATCATGGAGTCCGGCAAGATCTTAAACGACAGCTTCGAGCAGGTTTATAACTTCCTGACCCCCAGTACATATTCCGTAGGCGACGTGATTTCCACCTTTGTTTACCGCATGGGTATCCAGAAGATGCAGTATAGCTTCACCACGGCAGTGGATTTGTTTAAAAACACGATTTCCTTTATTCTGGTGATCCTGACCAATTATGTAGCCAGGAAGACGAATGACTACGCACTGTGGTAAGGAGGATAGAAATGAAAAAGAAAAAGAATAACAACGGCGAGATGGCTTCCGTCAGAAAAAGAAAGAGAAGCCGTGAAGACTGGATTGTGGATGGCTTTGCCTATGGGATGGCAGCCATATTGGTGATTGCGATCATCCTTCCCTTTATGCAGGTTATCACGGTTTCCATGAGCCCTGCTTCGGTGGTGAATGCCACAGGGTTCCACTTGCTTCCTACGAAATTTGATTTTTCAGGCTATAAAAAGATTGCTACGGATAATAATTTTTGGCACAGCTATCTGAATACCATCTTAAGGGCTGCCATAGGGACGGCCAGCGGCGTACTGATTACCATCATGACAGCTTATCCCCTGTCCAAGGTAAACCTTCCCTATCGGAAGGGTCTGATGCTGTTTGTGGTATTTACCATGTATTTTTCTGGGGGAATGATACCCAAATACTTACTGATCAAGAATCTCCATTTAACCAATAATTTCCTGGTTTACATCCTGCCCTGCCTGATCACAGGCTTTGCCCTGATTATTACGCGGAACTTTTTTATGAGTATTCCGGCAGAGCTGGAGGAGTCAGCGAAGATCGACGGGGCGACCCCCTGGCGGGTTCTGTTCGGTATTTACCTGCCCTTATCAAAGCCGGTGGTGGCCACCATTTCTTTATGGTACTGTGTACAGCACTGGAATTCCTGGATGGATAACATGCTCTATGTGACCAAGAGCAATCTTTATGTACTTCAATATGTACTCCAGACCATCCTGACCAATGGTCAGACGGCAGACATGGAGACGATGGTGGACGTGATCATCCACACAGAGACCATGAAGATGGCGGCGCTCGTCCTGTCTCTGCTTCCCATCGTCTGTACCTATCCGTTTTTGCAGAAATATTTTGTAAAAGGCATGTTGGTAGGCTCCGTAAAAGGCTAAGAAAGACATGCGGAGAGAAGTATGCTACAATAGAATATCAATATCTTTTTGGGGGAGGCTTTCCATGACGAAAAAATTTTCCATATTTTATATCCTGTTGTGTATCAATCTTTTCAGCATCACCATTCTCTCCGGATTTAATTATTTTGTATTTCACAAAATGAACAAAAATGCCTATCTGGAAAGCTTTGTAGACTATAATGAACGGGTCATGAACCTGGCATTTAAGAATATTGACAAGCAGGTGATGCAGTCCTTAATCGATATCCCCCAGTTTTATTTTTCCGATGTGAAACCCAACGAGCCAATCTTTCTGCCTCAGATGCAGTCCATCAGCGGTTCTCCCAAAGATATTCTGGCTTTGCAGGTGAAGATGGAAGAGATGCGGAAGGTATACCCTCATGTCGTCAGCCTGGATATTTATTATGAAGGGACGAAGACCATCGTCACGGGATATGACAAGATCCACTTTATCCAGGATGAAACAGAGGTGAACCAATACCTTCCCTGGTATTTTGAATTTGATAAGCTTAAGGTAAACCAGTACTTTTTCCCCCTGTCCAATGCAGTCTATCCGACCAAAACGCCGGTACTTACCTATGTCAAACGGATTTCCCGGCCGAAATGGAAGGGGCAGAGCGTTGTAGCTGCATTCCATATCACGCCAGACAGCCTGCAGAATTACATAGATATGAGCAGTGGAAGCTTTGTGCTGGCAGACGAAGCTTTCAGGGTCCTTTACCAGTCGGGATCCGGTGCGGATCAGGGGAGGGTTTTAGAAGTGCTGAACAATCTAAGCAAGATTTCCCCCGCGGAGAGGGAGGAGGACCGGCCGGTGCAGATGAAGCTGAACGGCGAACCAAACATGGTATTTTCCGGATCTTCTGCGCTGACCAGGCTCAACTATGTCTATTACATGCCGGAGAGTACATTTCTGGCAGATTATAATGTAAAAAGCAGGATTTTTCTGCTGAATTTTGCCATTTCGATCCTCTTTAATATCATGGTTCTGGTAGTCGTTTCCTACTTAAATTATTATGTGTACCGCAAGAGGGTCTTAACCGTTTCCCGGGAAGCAGGCATCGCCTTAGGCGGAGAAGGCAAGGGCTTTGACGGATCCTTAACGGTGCTGTCGGAGAGGATCTCCGGCTTAAGTGAGACGGTGAAAAATTCGGAGACGGTCCTGTACCAGAATTCCCTGCGTTCTCTGATCCTGAACAGGAAATCAGACCAGGCCTATGAGACGCTGTTTTCCGACTGCCAGTCTGGCCGTGTCTGTTGTTACATCGTCTATCTGAAGGTACCGGATTGGGAAGAGCTGACCTTAAAAGGCCTGCAGGATGAATTTAACAGTCACGGCGTCACCGGGCGGGTCTTCTTTACCACCTTAAACAAAGGAGAATTGGCTGCGGTTACTGTGTATGACGGAGAGCGGGAAGAACAGGTGCAGGCGATCCTTCTGGACATTTTGAAACGGTACGTGGAGGTTCTTGGCTTTGTATGCGGAGTGCCTCAGGATTTGGATCCGGAGAATTTGAGGAAAAGCTTTTTGAGCGCCAGCGAGGCCGCCCGGTACCGGTTCATATATTCCGGAGAGGTCCAGCTGTCCTGGGAAGAGCTTAAAATCCCTGAGAGAAAAGGCAATGGCAGCCATTTGAAGTTATTTGCAGCGATAGAAAAAGATATTAACAGTGAAAATATCCTGGATTTTAAATACCACGTTGAAGCATTTAAGGTCTCCTTTCTGACCGGCAATTACACCATTGATTATTGTATGTCCACTCTTCGCGATCTGGTGACGCTGCTTTATCAGACCATACAGAGATACCAGCTGGATATGTGGATTGTATTTGGCTATGATATCCGGGAGTATTATAAGCAGCTGTCAGATATAGACGCCTACTGTGAATGGGTGAACAGGATCTGCGAGGTACTGCTGACGAACATCCGCCAGAAGAAAAGACCGGAGAACGGGGACCTTAAGGAACGGATGGAACAGATCATAAGGGATCATTTAGAGCATGATATTTCTCTTGATTATCTTTCAGACAGCCTCTCCATCCGTCCGGATGTGTTAAGCCGGATGTTCCGGCAGCTGATGGGAAAAGGCTATACGGAATATATCAGGGAAAAGAAGTTGAAACGGGCGCTGGAGCTGATCGACGAGGATTACAGCATGAAGGAGATCGCCTCCAGGCTGGGCTACAGCTCATCCCAGTATTTTATTAAAGTATTTAAAGAAACCTACGGCGTCACACCCTTCCAATATAAGAAGAAAAAGAAGGCCGGGGAAGAAGAATAAGGAAAGGAAACTATGAAAAATTCAGGATTTCAAAGGGACAATCTGATCGTCATTGCCGCGGACCAGCTGCGCTATGATGTATTAGGACTTGGAGTAACGCCTAATTTAGACCGGCTCATGGGAGAAAGCGTGGTATTTGACCGTGCTTACTGTGCCTGCCCCTTATGTGTCCCAGCCAGAGGGGCTCTGTTTACAGGGACCTATCCGGGGAGGAACGGGAGCCTTATTAATGGCTGGTACAAGCCGGAGAAGGCCTACGCTAAGGTGAGATCCGGCATAGATAATCTTTATGATATGATGGAGCGGCTGGATATGGAATGCATCCATAGCGGGAAGCAGCATCTCTTCATGGAAGGGGAGCCGCTGGAGAAGCGTCCGGAATCCAAAACCAGATGGCTGACTACCGAGCAGACTTATAAAGAGTTCTTAAATGAACAGGGGAAGCGTCTGCCAGGTGGTAATCGGTTCCGCACCCAGGTTCCGGAGATGAACGGCGGAGCCTATACCCAGGTGCGCAGCTATTCCAATGCCTCCACCGGGAAGTATGAAGAAGGCTATTCCTATTATTTCGACGGCTATTTTACTGACCGGGCCGTGGATGCGCTTGAGGAAGTGAATACAGATAAGCCGCTGTTCTTAAGCATGATGCACTTGGCACCCCATCCGCCTCTTGATGTGCCGGAGCCATGGTATTCCAGAGTCAGAAAAGAGGAGGTCCGCCTCCCTGAGAATACAGGGATCTGGTATCCTCATCAGTCTCCTTTGCAGAAATATAATTTAACCGGGGTGATCGGCAATCAGTATTCCATGGAGGAGTGGAAGGAAGCCTTCCGCGTTTACTTAGGCCTGGTGGCTCTGTTGGATGATTGCGTGGGACGGGTGATCGATGTGTTAAAGAGAAAAGGCCTTTACGATCATTCTGTCATTATCTTTACGTCCGACCACGGAGAGATGCTGGGGGCACATCGTCTGTTCCAGAAGATGTGCATGTATGAAGAGTCCATAAGGACGCCCCTTTCCATCCGCCTTCCGGAAGGAAGAAACGGAGGCAGGCACTTAAAGGCACCGGTCAGCCACATCGACCTTCTGCCTACCATATGTGATTATCATTCGACTTCACCCCGTCACAGGATGGATGGGCGCAGCCTCAAGGCCCTTTTGGAAGACTGCGAAGAATTGGATGAGCTGCCTGTATTTATTCAGTATGACGGAAATGCGTCGAGGGGTAATTTCAGTCGTTGTGTGGTCGCAGGGAAGGATAAGCTGATCGTAGATTTGTTCAAGGATGAAACTTACTTAGAGTTCTATGATTTGGATCAGGATGTATTTGAAACCGATAATTTGGTATTTAAGGAACAGTATGATGGAAGAGTAAGGGAACTCCTGGCACTGTTAAAAGAACATGAGAAAGAGCTGGAGGATGAAGTGCAGATTCCGGAGGTGGACTTGGTGCAGTTCCGGGATCTTTACCAGTAATTACGGAGTGAGTGTCCTGGAAAGCAGGGGTGTAATATCCAAAAGGATAATTTCACCCCTGCTTTTTAATCCCTGGTAAGTATGAAGGTGGAGTATACCATATTTGTTGAGAGCCGTATCATACTGACCTGGGATACAAAGAGTTTTACAGTTTAAGGATCAGCGTTAAGTTACTCAACGACTTTATTAAAAGTACTAAAGAAATGAATAAAAGTGATTTAATATAACTGAATAATAATATATACATGATTATATATAAATATATAATCATGTATATGCCATGCTAAATGGGTATGAACAAAAATGTACGATAATTACTGCTGAAGTAAATGATTGTTTAGAAGCGGTGAAGGCCTCCATACTGATTCATATATAGGAAAAGCTGACTGCCCCTGGTAGTAGAGAATAGTAGATTCTAAAAAAGCTTCTGCTTGCGTTTATTAAAGCTGTAACTATCTGTTATAAAAATATTTAAATATATCTTGACGCTCAATATAAAATGAAATATAATGAGCATATACTCACTGAGTTGGAGGTCATTATTTGAAATCAAAAAGGCAATTGCAAAAAGAAAAAACTAGAAAAAAGATACTTGAGACAGCATATCAGATTTATTCCGAACAAGGCTTTTCGGCTACAACGGCTGTTATTGCAAAGGAAGCGGGCGTATCCCACGGTACAATATTCGTCCACTTCTCATCACTGGATGAACTGCTTTGCTGTCTGATACAGGATTTTGGTGATGCTTTGGGATCGGAGATACACCGTCTGGCGGAAAGAAAAGATAATATGGAAGAGTTGTTGAAGGCTCATTTAGATGTTTTAGCCGGACATGAGAAGTTTTATATCCGATTGATCGCTGAAAGGAGCTTGTTGCCGGAGGAGGCAAGATTAACGTTTTCAAATATTCAATCCATTGCTGCCTACCATTTTAACAGGGTATTTGAACGCGAAAACAATACATGTAAGGACATCTCTGTTCACCTGTTGTTTAATACATGGGTGGGTCTGATCCATTATTATTTATTAAACAAAGATTTGTTTTCACCGGATACGCCGATTGTAGAGCGGTATGGCTCAGAACTTACGGAAACATTTTTAAAATTGATTAAAAAATAAAAGGAGGATTTAAAATGAAAGTTTGTATTGCTTGCGGTATGCCAATGACAGATGCTTCTGAATTTGCCTGCGGTGACACAACGAAAGATTATTGTGTACACTGCGCCCGACCTGACGGCTCTATGCAATCGTTTGAAGAAAAGAAGGCAGGTATGACTAACTTTATCATCAAAACACAGGGGTTTGATGAAAAGGCTGCGGCCCAAATGGCCGTAAGCAGCATGAAAAAGCTTCCGGCATGGAAGGGATATTTCAATAGTTAAAAAGGGAGAGGTGATGATATGAAGGTTAGCCCAGCGTTTCAGACATTTGCAAAAGAAGCTCCTGAGGTACAAGAGGCTTGGATGGAAATGGTACAAAAAGTGGACGGTGCAAGCGCACTGGATAAAAAGACGAATGAACTTGCCTATCTTGCGGTAATGGCTGCTGTTGGTCTTGAAAGCGGTTTGCCGTTCCATGTTAAGATGGCAAAATCCAAAGGAGCAACAAGGGAAGAAATTATTAGCAGTATTCTGGTGGGATTACCGGCTGTTGGGAATACAATAGTTAAGTCCTTACCGATAGCTTTGGAAGCATATGATGAGGAAGCGTGAATACGGCCAGATATGGAGGGAGCCGGCAAGATGGGGGATCCTGCCGGCCAAGTATGAAAAAAAAATTAATTTAAAAGGTTTTGTCCTTTGCAATTATTAATATACCGGGGAATTATGATAAAACTTTGATAGAATTGTGAACACTTTGTGAAGATGTACACTGTATATAACATTGGCTTAAAAAGTCAGGCATTGGGAGAGCCTTCTTGAAAAGGAAAGAGAAATTCCGGGATTCCTCTAACATAGGGAGCAATATCATACTGCTGATAGTAGATGACAATCCCCGATGGCTTAATAAAGAATCCATTGATGTTAAAGTTACCCCGCAGAAGAGATGCATAATCATCGAAATATTGCGAAGGTGCTGTTTTCATCTGTTCTTCTATCTGCTGTTGTATCCCTTTAAAGATATATTCCGTAAATTTGGGATTGTTAGGGAAAAAATCCTCGAGGCTCAGCTGCTTGCCGGTATTAAAATCCCATGTTTGGGAATCCCGGGTTGTATTTCCATGGGCTCCCCCCAGATACATATATTGGTCGGTATAAAGGCTGGTGATGCAGTTCTTATTGTATGTGGTCTGAAAAACCGATAAAAATTGATAACTGTTAAAGGGAAACTGATTTTTTTGTACGTACCTTGCCTGATCTACGGCCTGAGGATACAGCACGGTTCGGCAGTAGACCTCAGACTGTCTCGACCGGAATTCATAGAATTTATTAATACTCTGCGCTGCGTCGGAACTGCATGAGGAGGTAAACTGAGGATAATGAATCGCATAGGTAAACACAGTGATCCCGTTGTATCGCATGATATCCGTCAGCGTTTTTTTAGAGATTATCTGCATGGGAGCCTCATAAAAGGAAGGTTTGTATAATATATGGATAAATGGATTTAATTATGAGCTTAGTGGTTTCACTGAATTTCACTTAGAAAAGGATGATTATATGAAAAACCAACTAACAGTAACCAGTCCGGCTTTTGAAAACGAAGCCGTTATACCGATTCAATACACAGGGCGCGGAGAGGATATTTCACCAGAGCTGCATCTGTCATCCATAAATGAAAATGCCAAGTCCCTGGCTATCATAATGGATGATATGGGACACCCAATTCCTGAATATAATCATTGGGTTATCTGGAATATTCCCGTCATGGAGACAATCCCCCAAAACATCCCTCATGGATCCCATATTGCAGAACTTAAGGGGGCAACTCAGGGCTGTGGATACGGAAGAAACAGATACCGCGGGCCAAAACCGCCGTTCAACTGGTCCCATCTCTATCAGTTCAATGTTTATGCATTGGATTGTATGTTGGATCTGCCAGGCAAATCCAGAAAGCGGGATTTATTGGCTGCTATGCGAGGGCATATTTTACAGGAGGGCTGTTTAATAGGAAGATTTCGGTAAAACTGCAATAATACTGCAGGTCCAATCATTTACTGGATTACGTTTTGTTGAGTTTATTTAAACCTTAGAATCATTCTCTTGACAATATGACGGAATAATGCTATATTGAAGACAAGTTAATAGTGAGTGTTACTGACTCGATCAGGCATCATCAAATGCAAATGTCCGCATAATAGTGGATATTGGTGTTTGGTGATTTTTTTGTCCTATTTTTATGATTGTTACTAAAAACAATTTAAGTTTAAAGTGAAAGGAGGCGTTATATGTTCGAGTTTGTTAAATCACTGAATAATAACATCGTTCAAGCCTACGACGAAAATCATAACGAAGTCGTGCTGTTTGGAACCGGGATCGGTTTCAACCGGAAGAGGGGAGATATGGTTCCAGAATCTTCTGTCAGTAAGTTTTTTATCAACGGCAGCAATAAACGGCTGGCTTCCATGGTTCAGAACCTGTCGGAAGACATCGTTTCCGTAACGGAAGAAATCATACAGTATGGTTCCAGGATATTAGAAAAACAACTTCATGCCTCTATCTTAATCATACTTGCCGATCATCTTTATTTTGCTATTGAGCGAGCGAAGAAAAATCAGAATGTGGACAATCCGCTGCAATGGGAAGTCCCCCACCTATATCCAAGGGAATATGAAATCGGAGGAAAGGGGGTGAAATTAATTGAGGAACGTCTTAAGGTAAAATTGCCGCCGCAGGAGGCATCCTTTATAGCCCTTCATTTTGTAAATGCACAATTTGAAAGTCAGGATATGAGTGATACCTTAAAAATCACAGAGATCATCAGCCGGATCCTGGATATTGTCAGCTACCATTTTCAATTGATATTGGATGAAAATTCTTTATACTACTCCAGGTTTATCGTGCATCTGAGGTATTTTATCATACGGCAGGAAACGCATATGAAGGACACCATAGGACTAAATGACGAAGATTTATTGGAAACCGTAAAAATCCGTTATAAAAAAAGCTATCAATGCGCCCTTAAGATTGCAAGATATCTTTATGATGCTTATGCCTGGGATGTTTCCAAGGATGAAATTATTTATTTACTGCTTCACATCGAAAGAATAACAAATGTTACAAACAAGTAATTAAAACAAGAGTGTTACTATTAAATTAGGCATTGTCTGCGAACTGGGGTTTATTTTACCTCATAAAGTAAGTCTCCCATTTCAATACCGTGAAGGCATAAGTGGTGGATAGGACTTACTAGTGCCAGAAGTGGTTCAAGTTCCTTCTGACAAGCTGCCATGCAGCTATGAGGTTATGAGCAGGTAGCAAAGCGGATTGTGAATATCCGATTGACTACCAAAAATAAAACGAAAAGGAGACTTTGTGTATGGAACATTTAAAGTTAGCTCAGGAAATCATCAAGTATTGTGGTGGAAAGGATAATATTACCCAGGCCTGGAACTGCATTACAAGGCTGCGTTTTCACCTAAAAGACAGGGATAAAGCAGATGTGAAGGCCATACAGGCTTTAAACGGTGTCTTAGGAGCCCAGTTTCAGGGGGATCAGTTCCAGGTGATCATCGGAAATGAAGTATTAAAGGTATTTGAAGGGGTTAAGAAAGAGCTGGGAGATCTTATTGTTACTTCGGAAGAAAAGACGAAGAAGGATAAAAAAAGGGAAAATCCGATCAACGCCCTGTTCGGTGTAATCTCAGGTATTTTCAATCCCATTTTACCTGCAATAACTGGAGCCGGAATCATAAAGGGGATCCTGGCCCTGCTGATATTTCTTAAAATGCTGAATCCGGAATCAGACAATTATTTTGTTTTAGATATGATCTCCAATGCCACCTATTACTTCCTTCCATTTCTGGTTGCTTTTTCAGCGGGAAAGAAATTCGGAGTAAATGAACATCTGTCTGCGACTCTTGCCGGAATCATCATGTATCCTTCATTTGTGAATTTAAGCGGGCAGGGGATCAGTACAGTGAAATTCCTTTTTCTGAATATTCCCGTAATGGATTACAATTCCACGGTGATCCCAATTATTTTGGGTGTCCTGTTACTGAGCATCGTATATAAATTTATAGACCGCTTTATACCGAGCTTTTTAAAACTGATCGTGACGCCGGTGGCTTCCCTTCTGATAACAGCCCCTGTGGTTCTTGTATTCATCGCTCCTCTGGGAAGTTATGTAGGTAAATTTGTGGCAGCCTTTTTCATCGCCTTATTTGGAGTAGCGGGTCCTGTGGCTGGCTTACTGATGGGAGGGCTTATGTCGGTCATCGTAATAACAGGCATGCATTATGCATTTTTTCCGTCTACCTTTGATGGGCTGGGCGGTGTTGGCTACGATATCTTACTGCTTCCCATGAGTATTGTAAGTAATATGGGACAGTGCGGTGCTGTACTTGGAGCTGCTTTTAAAATAAAAGATAAAAATATGAAATCCATTGCATTTTCCAGTGCGCTCTCCGCATTATTTGGCATTACGGAACCTGCCATATATGGGGTGAACTTAAAATATAAAAAGCCCTTCTATGCCGCATTAACAGGCGGAGCGGTGGGAGGAGCTATTTACGGAATCTTTCATGTTAAGGCTTATGCGTTCAGCATTCCGGGAATTACGGCTTTACCTACTTATTTAAAAGAAGGGGAGTTAAACAACTTTATCTGGGCGTGTATCGGTGTTGCTGCTTCATTTCTCACTGCTTTTATCATAACGCTGCTTCTTCCTCTGGAAGGAAAGGAAAAGGCAGAAGAGAAGGAGAAAGAGGTTGATAAAATCTCCCAGGATCATGAAGGGCAGATGGTAAAAATACCGGTTGCTGCTCCCATGACTGGAAAAGCGGTAGGTCTAGATCAGGTTCCTGATAAGATGTTTGCGGAAGGTATCCTTGGCAAAGGGATCGCAATCATACCGGATGAAGGGATAGTGAAAGCGCCTTTTCAAGGACAGGTAAAAATGATAGCACCTACAAAGCATGCCATCGGTCTGATCTCTGACTGGGGGGTAAACGTAGTGATTCATATCGGGATCGATACGGTGAATCTCCAGGGAAAGGGCTTTGAAGTCCTCGTAAAAGAAGATCAGTGGGTAGAAAAAGGAGAGCCTTTGATGAAGGTGGACTTAGATTTCATCAGGGAGAACCATTTAAATCCCATCACTCCCATAATTGTAACAAACTCTGATGAATATGTGAATGTACTGGATATCCCTATGGATATGGCACAGGCGGGAACCAGTGAGGTCTTAATCGCATTCCAATAACATTCCAATATAAGACAAGCTGTTCCTATCAATTCAAATACGATTCAAAAAAGGAGAATAATTATGAAACAGAAAGTTAACTATGGATTTCCAGAAGGTTTTTTATGGGGCGGGGCAACCGCTGCCAATCAGATCGAGGGAGCCTATAAAGAAGATGGAAAAGGAATGTCCACATCGGATTATGCAGCCTATAAAGATCCCTATGCAACAGGAGAAGTAAATAATTTTACTTTCAATGTCACCTCAAAGGAACTGGAAGAGTACCGGGGCCATGAGCATAAATATAAATTTCCCAAGCGCTGGGGAATCGATTTCTATCATCGTTATGCGGAGGATATTGCACTGTTTGCGGAAATGGGATTTAAGGTGTTCCGGTTCTCCATTTCCTGGGTGAGAATTTTTCCTACGGGTTTGGAAACCGAGCCAAATGAAGCTGGATTTGCATTTTACGATAAGGTGATTGCCGAGCTGAAAAAGTATCACATAGAGCCCCTTATTACATTGTCCCATTATGAAATGCCCATCACTCTGTCAGAAAAGTATAACGGCTGGCAGAGCCGGGAGCTGATTGATTGTTTCGTCCGGTTTGCAGCCGCGTGTTTCAAACGATACAAGAATGACGTGAAATACTGGATCACATTTAACGAAATGAATATGAACTTAAACAGCCTGTACACCGGGGCTGGAAGTTTTCCTGACAGAGTGGATCACTTAGAAGAGGCGGCTTACCAGGCATCTCATTACCAGTTTGTGGCCAGTTCCCTGGCAGTAAAGGTGGGAAGAGAAATCATGCCTGATGCGAAAATCGGCTGTATGATCAACCGGATTGAGTCCTATGCAAAGACCTGCAAGCCGGAGGATCAGTTGCAGTCATTAAAGGCTGACCAGATCAACCTCTTTTATCCGGAGGTACAGGCAAGAGGAGAATATCCTTCCTACATGTCACGGTATTTCAAAGAAAAGAACATAAAACTGGAAACTGAACCGGAAGATTTTCAGATCATCAGGGATTACACGGTAGATTTCATCGCATTCAGTTATTACATGACCCACGTTACAGAGGACAGGCCGGATGCAAATGAACTGGCCGGAAAACTGGACAGCCCGATCAAGAATCCTTATTTAAAGCTGACAGAGTGGGGGTGGCCCATTGACCCTATTGGGCTTCGTATTACACTGAACAAAATGTACGACCGTTATAAAAAGCCACTGTTCCTGGTTGAAAATGGACTGGGAGCCAGGGACAAGATGGAGGCAGATGGAAGCATTCATGATGATTACCGGATAGACTATATCCGTGAGCACGTAAAGCAGATGAAGGAGGCAGTAACCGACGGTGTGGATTTAATGGGCTATACGACTTGGGGATGCATTGATTTAATCAGCTGTGGAACATCGGAAATGACGAAACGCTATGGTTTCATCTATGTGGATCAGGATGATGAAGGAAATGGTACGTTAAACAGATCCAGAAAGGATTCCTTCCACTGGTATAAAAAAGTGATAGAAACCAACGGAGAAGAACTGTAGGATCAGAGAATGTATCAGGCTATTATAATATAGAAAGAATGGCACAGCGCAGGCTGTGCCATTCTTTCTATATTTATGCTCATGATCAGTCGTATAAATCGTATGTCTCTATGTTCTCAAAATCTAAGGTGACAACAGCTGATTCAAAGGAAATTTCATAGAGGATTAAGTAATCTCCAGCTTGTTCTATCATATCTTTGTAGCCGGGGATTTTTTTAATGAAATGTTCCGCTTTGTCAAATACAGTGCTGCTGCTTTTTTTTACAGTGCCTTTTGCCTTAATATGCTCATTGCCTGCGTGGGGAATGGTTGTAAATGCTACCTTATGATTGTGTTCCAATTCCTTTACTTTCTCATTATCCCCAAACGTGGTAAAGAGTAACACTTTGGCGTCTTCGTCAAAGCAGAAATTTACAATCCTCACATTGGGCTGGCCGTCAGTACAAGTAGCCAGAGCAATTTCAGTTTGTGTGTTGATCATTCGGGTGAATTCTTGTCTTGCGTTCATAATTAATTCTCCTTTGCTTTATTTATTGCTATGTTTGCAGTATAATATATAATGGTTTCAATTTGTGAAACCATTTAATCAGAAAGAGGAAAAATCCATGAAAAAATCAGAACGGCTGAATGATATGATGATATACCTAAACGATAAAAAGTTTTTCAGTCTCAAAAGCATAATGGGCAGATATTCTATTTCCAAAAGTACAGCACTTCGGGATATTCAGTCTTTAGAAGAAATCGGCATGCCGATATATTCTAAGACTGGGCGGAACGGATATTATGGTATCCTTTCCAATCGATTATTATCCCCCATTGTCTTTACGGTTGACGAGGTTCAGGCGTTGTATTTTGCCATGCAAACGCTTAACGCCTATCAATCGACGCCTTTTCATTTGAACGTCCAAAAGCTAAAGCAAAAGTTTGAAGGGTGTATATCAGAAGAACGAATAAAAAAACTACGGAAAATGGAATTGATTTTTCGCTTAGGGAGTTACAAAAACAAGAATGAATGTAACTGCCTGCAGGATATTCTGCGCATGGCGGTTGATGAAAACGTGTGTGAAATCCTCTATACAAAGGGAGAGCTTAAGAAGCAGTATTATGTTCAGTTCTTTGATATTACCTCCGCCTATGGTCAGTGGTATGCTACGGCGTATAATTTCCAGACGAAAAAACCCCAAGTGTTCCGCTGCGATAAAATTCATTTTGTACAGCCTAGCGATAAGTATATAGCAAAACCGCTTTCTGAATTTCTTATTTCCCCGAAAGAAATGTTTCGGGATCATGATTCCATTGACTTTGAGGCCGGTGTTACTGCCAAAGGAGTGGATCTTTTCTATAAAGAGCATTATCTGTCAATGGAGCTGCATCAGGAAAATGGAAAATATTATATTAGAGGCTTTTATAACAAAGGGGAAGAACCGTTTATCGCCGATTATTTCGCTAATTACGGTGAACGGATTATTTCGATCAGTCCAGCCGGCTTGAAAACCCTAATTCTTGATCGGTTAAATACAATAAAGAATCATTTGATTTCATTATAAGGTTAAACAAAGTTAAAAAAGTATCGGCCCAGACAGCCGATACTTTTTGACTTCCTACATGGTGATACCATAAACATTTTGTTTTATCCTGCTCCGAAAAGGAGGCTTAAATAAGCCCTTTTGGACCATGAAACAGCAAATTCCTTTATTGCGTTATGTAATATAATTACATTTTAAACTAAATTGCTAAATATATTGTAAAATGATTACATACATGCTATAATACTAAATATAAGCGCTTATACTATAAAAAACCATACACATTGCCTATGGAGTGAAAAGGCATGAGGCATGAAAAGGAGGTAAAACATGCAGGGAGTTTCTTTGTTGGTTGTTATTGGATTGATTCTGTATACCGTGATTGCAGTGGTTGATCAGATTTCCATTCAATGCGGATTGTATACCCCGTTGTTCGCGGCTGTGATTACCGGGGCATTATTGGGGGATTTGCCAACAGGTCTGGTAGTTGGTGCGACATTGCAGCTCATGACATTGGGAGTTGCTACTTATGGAGGTGCCACAGTTCCGGATTATTTGTCAGGAGCGATTATGGGTACTGCTTATGCAATTATTTCCGGACAGGGGGCAGAATACGGAATCGGTCTTGCTATTCCCATTGGATTGCTGTTAACTCAGATGGACATTCTGGGAAGGATGACCAACTCATTCTTTCAGCATTACGCAGACCGCTGTGCGGAAAATGCGGATTACAAAGGAGTGGAGCGGGCAAATTTACTGGGACTGCTGCCCTGGGTTCTTTCCAGGGTGATTCCGGTCGCATTGGGACTGATTTTTGGAGAGGCAGTGGTAAATGGAGTAAATGCCATTATCCCGGCCTGGTTTATGACAGGACTTAAAACCGCAGGCGCCATTCTTCCTGCAATGGGTATGGCCATACTGATGCGCTATCTGCCCATTAAAAGATACTATCCGTATTTTATCATCGGATTCGTGCTGATTGCCTTTGGAGGCGCTACGTTTACCGTAATGGCGGCCGCATTGATCGGCCTCGCACTGGCTGCTCTTCATCTTTCAAGAGTTAGAGAGCGGGTGGCAGTGCAGACTTTGGATGATGAGGAGGTAGAAATCGATGGCTGACAAAAACCAGACAGGAAGCGTGAAATTGGAAAAAAGCGATATCAAAAAAGTATATCTGCGTAATCTGTTTACTTTACAGTTTGGCTGGAATTACGAAAAGATGCAGGGCCTTGGATATGCCTATGTCATCATGCCGGTTCTAAAGCGGCTGTACTCCAATGATCCCGAGAAGATGAAACGTGCACTGAAGATGCATCTGGGTTATTTTAACACTACTCCGGCAATGTCTCATCTGATCGTCGGTGCCGATATGGCGCTGGAGGAAGAACTGGGAATTGAGGCGGAGGAGGCCATTACCGGTTTAAAGACCGGACTTATGGGACCGTTTGCAGGAGTCGGTGATACGTTGTTCATCGCCATTTACCGGGCCATTGTGTTCTCCATTGCGTCCTATATCGCCATGCAGGGGAATCCAATTGGACTTATCATACCTCTCATTGCATGTGCCGGGGTATTATGGATACGATATAAATTTACCACCATCGGCTATCAGTCCGGACGAAAGCTTGCAACCGGGTTTGCGGATAAAATTTCTCCTATTACAGAGGCGGCCAGTATCCTGGGACTGACTGTGGTAGGAGCACTGATCCCTTCTGTAATCAAATACCGTACGGATCTGCAGTTTACCATGGGAGAAGTAACCTTCGCCCTTCAGGATATGCTGGATAAAATCATGCCATCCCTGCTTCCTCTTGGTATCGTAGTATTTTCATACTGGCTCCTTGGGAAGAAAAAGGTGAACTCTACAAAACTAATTTTTATTCTCATCGTATTGGGTATGGTACTTGGCAATCTGCAATCCATGCTGACCTTTGTGGCTGGTTTATTTTAAAAAAAGGAAGTTGAAACAGGAAAGGAAATAGTGGTATGATTGGAATCATAGTAACCGGCCATGGTGAATTTGCCTCTGGTTTAACCAGCGGGTTAAAGCTGCTGGCTGGAGAGACGGAATATTATGAAGCTGTTGATTTTAAAGCGGAGGATTCCACGGAAGATCTCACAGAAAATCTGAGGTCAGTGATCCGGAGGCTTAAGGACTGTGAAGCAGTGGCAGTACTTGCGGATCTGACAGGAGGCTCCCCCTTTAATATGGCTTCCAGACTTAAAATGTCCGGTATCCATGAAAATATGGAGGTAATCGGAGGCGTCAACCTTCCTCTGGTCCTTCATGCCTATATGTCCAGGGGAATGATTTCGGATATCCGGGAGCTTCTTAATGCCTCCCTGGAGATGGGAAAACAGCATATGATGTATTTTCAGACATCGGATGATGTATGTGAACTGGAAGAATAGGAAGAAGAAAAGGAGAAAGATTCATGGCAATTGTTCATGCGAGAGTAGATGAGAGACTGATTCATGGTCAGGTAGCTATGGTTTGGACCAATACCGTAGGGGCGTCCCGGATCATTGTGGTTAACGATGAAGCGGTAAAGGATGAACTGATCATTGCAGGCCTTAAGATGGCAAAACCGGCAGGAGTAAAGCTTTCCATCCTGTCTTTAAAACGGGCTGCTGAAAAATTTGCAGAAAAGGCTTACGAAGAAGATAAGGTATTTCTCATAACAAAGAACGTGACAGATATGGCAGCACTGATCCGTTCTGAAGTTCCGATCAAGGCTTTTAACGTAGGAAATGTGGCAAAAAGAGAAGGAAGCAGACCCATTAAAAAATCAGTGAATCTGACGGAAGAAGATGAAAAGGATATCCGGGAAATGGTACAACTGGGAGTGAGTGTAACGGCTCAGATGCTGCCCAATGAGTCGGACCAGTCGATATTAAACATGCTGTAAAACAAATCGGATGCAGGAGGAGGCGGAATGGAATCAGTACGGTTAAAGATAAGAGAACAATACAATGAAATGAGTAAGGCAGAGAAGAAACTCTCAGATTTTGTTTTGTCAGATACCAAAAACTGTCTTGGGATGACGGCAGTGGATATTGCAGGAAAAAGCGGGGTATCCTCCGCCTCTGTGATCCGTTATGTTCAAAAACTTGGTTTTGACGGGCTGGAAGGTTTTAAGCTGGCACTTGCTGCAACTGATGCCCAAAATGACAAGGAAGATATGGTAGACCCCATTATTTCCAAAGAAGATGATTTAGATACGCTGTGCCGGAAAATGGATGCCCTGGTGGGTGCGGCATTTCAGGATTTTTTCTATCAGCTGAATAAAGATGCATTAAAAAAAGCTATCAACAAAATTAAGAAAGCCCGACGCATTTATCTGGTGGGGATCGGAAGTTCCTCGCTGCCTGCTTATGATCTGTTCCATAAACTGAAGCGGGCCGACTTAAATGCAAATTTTTACCAGGATATCAATATGATGGTGGAGTTTTTCAACTACATTGATAAGCGGGATGTGGTGATCGCATTTTCCTACAGCGGGCAGTCCCAGGAAATCCTTTATGCCTGCGGGATTGCAGAAAAACAGGGAGCATCGGTCATAGCGGTTACCCGCAGAAGAGATTCTCCCCTTCAGGATCTTGCAGATATATGCCTCCATGTGCCGGACAACGAAAAGGTCATGAGGATCGGTGCGTTTACCTCTCTTCATACCTCCATCATGATGGCGGATCTTCTGTATATGGGAGTGATCCAGGAGAATTTAGAGCATTATGAGGTGGAACTGATCAAAACCAGAAAGATGGTAGCAGGGCTCAAAATTAAAAAATAGAGGAGTTTTATGTGCAATATAGAAAAGCTTACAACGGAATCTACCAATGAAGCTACCCGGAACATTGATAAGCTGGAATCATTGGAAATTGTTACATTAATAAATAATGAAGACAAAAAAGTGGCTGAGGCCATAGAAAAGGTGCTTCCCCAAATCGCGGAAGCAGTGGATGCTATTGTAGAGCGTTTCAAAAAAGGCGGACGGATCATTTACTGCGGTGCAGGATCGTCCGGCCGTATGGGCACTCTGGATGCAGTGGAACTGACTCCCACTTACAGCGTATCCCCGACCCGGGCCTTTGGCCTTCTTGCAGGCGGTGATAAGGCCATGTATACAGCGGTGGAGGGGGCAGAGGATTCAGAAGAACTGGCAGTGGAGGACTTAAAACGGGTGAAGCTTACGGCCGATGATTGTGTGATCGGCATTGCTGCCAGCGGAAGGACTCCTTACACAAAGGCGGCACTGGAATTCGGAAAACAAACAGGTGCCTTTACCATTTCCGTAACCTGCAATCAGGACAGCGCCATGGCAAAGATCGCGGATATATCCATTGCTCCGGTAGTGGGACCAGAGGTAATCAACGGATCCACCAGGATGAAGGCAGGTACCGCTCAGAAAATGGTAGTTAATATGCTTTCCACAGGAGCCATGATAAGGCTTGGAAAGGTATACCGGAACTATATGGTTCATGTGCAGCCTACCAATGAAAAGCTTGTAAAGCGGGCGGTTAAGATGATCGTAGACTTAACCGGTGCAAAAGAGGAGCTGGCTCTTCACGTGCTTTACGAGGCAGATAAGGATGTGGCTGCTGCCATCGTGATGATCGAATGCGGCTGCAAAAAGGATCAGGCCAGGGAAGCCCTTTTAGAATCCGGCGGTCAGGTGAGGAAAGCCATTGCAGCTGTGAAAAACGGAGTTTAGTCAGATGATAAGAGCCTGGAATGATAATAATGAGACGATCTTAGATGAAATGGCAGAGCAGCTCGTTCGGGACCAGGTGATCTGGGGAGCCAGCTGGGGCTTTGTCAGTGATCAGGGGATCCGCTTCAAGTACGCGGGAAAGCAGGGGGCGGTGGTTCCCTATTGTGACAGGAACGTGGAAGCAGGTATGTATTATGACCTTGCTTCGCTGACTAAGGTGATTGGGACGACTACCAGGGTCCTTCAGCTGGTGGAAAAAGGAGTGATAAGCCTTTCTACTCCGGTAAAAGAGATCCTGAACCGGTTTTCCTATGAGGATGTCACGGTGGAACACCTGCTGCTTCATTCAGGCGGGCTTCCTGCCGAGATTCGGAGCAAAGAGAGCTGGAGCCGGGAAAATCTTCTGGAATATCTCTATACCACACCAAGGGAAAGAGAAGCCGGAGAAGGCTTCCTGTATTCGGATGTGGGTTTTATCCTGCTGGGAAAGATCATTGAGAATCTGGATGAAACAACTCTTGAGGAGACCTTCCGGGAGAATATTTTTAATCCCCTTGGGATGAAGGATACCTCCTATTTGGTTCAGGGCAGCAGGGAACGCTGTATCCCTACGGAATGTACGGAGCAAAGAGGCTGTATCTGTGGTGAAGTTCATGACTCGAAGGCCCATCTGCTGGGACAGTGCGGCAGCGCCGGCTTGTTTTCTACATTGGAAGATATGGTGAAATTTATTAAGGCTTATCTGGAACATTCCCGGCTTTTATTTGGAGAAGAGATGTTTGAAAAACTTTGCAGTACGATTAAGTTTGAACGCACTCTGGGTTGGAGCAAGGAGTATGGAAGGGATACGCTTTACCATACCGGCTTTACTGGAACCTCTGTTTTGATGGATTTAAAGGACAGAAAGGGTTTTGTCCTGCTGACAAACAGGATCCATCCAAACAGGAACAATGAGGAATTTTTAAAGATGCGAAAGAAGATGAATGAAGTTTATTTAAAGATGGTTTCTTAGACTTATAAAAATGGGGCGGCTCTTTCTCAAAAGGCTGCCCTTTGATTTCTATCATTCCGATTCGTTTTTTCTAAGGCGTCCCCCTGTTACTGGATCACTATGGATTCCATACTTAATTTTTTGTGTCTAAATAGATTTAATTAAGCGGTAATATTTTTCGTATAGAGAACACATCGTGTTAATAGAGGCGGAATTATTATTTTAAAATAATAATTCCGCCTCTATTTATATTTAAGGAGGCAAATTACAATTTGGATAAAAACAAAAGGTTTCACTTGTTTGGGGCAATAATCGCCGCAGGTAAATGATTTCCGTCATTGTTCCGGTTTCAGTTGACACTAGAACTACTATGCATTACAATATAGATGTACTACATTGCAATGCAAGATAGGTGGTGAAAAATGATTCCGTCACAAATGCTGAAAGGAACTCTGGAGGGCTGTATTTTGAGAGTGATCAGCGATAAAGAAACATATGGGTATGAGATATCTGAAAAGTTGCGTGAATATGGATTTTCGGATATTTCAGAAGGAACGATCTATCCGCTTTTATTACGATTAGAAAAAAACGGACTTGTTACTGTAACGTATCGGGAATCACCAGTCGGTCCCAAACGAAAGTACTTTTCTCTTTCACAAACTGGAAGAGAAGAAATGGATAGCTTTTATTCCAGCTGGATTGAACTTGAAAATGCGGTAAACAGATTATTTCAAGATGGAGGGAATTAATATGAATAAAAAAGTGAAAGAATTGAATCGAATCAACAATTCTTTTGATAAGCAGGTAAGTCCTGAGAATATGCAAATATTCACCGATATGATATGCTATCTGCGGGGAGGCAATATATCGGAATACGATCAGGAGGTAGTGCGGCAAGATCTAACTGAAATGATACTTTCTGCACAGCAAAGAGGAGAAAATATTCAATCTGTGATAGGGGGAGACTATAAGGCATTTTGCGACAATTTAATCGCTAGTCTGCCTCCAAAAACAACGAATCAAAAAGTAAGAGATTTTTTTGATATTGTCTGCGGATCACTGTCTATTCTAGGCGTTATCTACATTATAATGGCCGATGAAACCGTTTCCTTGATCCGCAATTTTATGACTGGAAAGCCACTGAACTATAATATTTCTGTTTCAATTGGAAGTGCTATTTCCATTAGTGTTATTATTGTAGCTGCTATTGTCATTATAGAGGTTATCATGAAAAACTCGTTTCAGCTTGGTAAAAAGAAGCGGAACAACCGGCTAAAAGCCTTTTTCGCAGGGGCCGGACTGATGGCAGCCTTTCTGCTTATTGCATGGCTGGGGAGGGCAACACTTTTTACTGTCAATATTTTTGTGGCCTGCGCCATTGTACTATTACTTTATTTAGTCCACAAGATGCTGTCGCAGTCAACATGATACTAGCCCGACAATGTTAATCCTTTGATTGCTGAAAATAGATATTTGACTGGAGGTATCAGATGATGAATGAAAGCACACCGGTTATAGAAACACAAAGGTTAATCTTACGAAGATTTACTGCAGAAGATGTAAATGATTTTTTTGAAATTATGAGCGATAAGGAAGTGAATGCTTTTCTTCCGTGGTTTCCGCTAAGCACCATCGAGGAGGCAATTACATTTTTAACAGATAGATTTTTAACATATAATAGCAAGCCTAGCGCCTTTCGGTATGCTATCTGCCTGAAAGAAGATAACAAGCCGATTGGATACGTTTGCCTGAGTGAAAGCGAAAGCCATGATTTTGGCTACGGACTGAAAAAAGAGTTCTGGCATAAGGGGATTGTCACAGAAGCGGCAAAGGCGGTAATGAAAAAAATCAAAGATGCAGGATATCCTTATATTACGGCCACTCATGATGTGAATAACCCCCGAAGCGGTGAAGTAATGAAAAAGCTTGGCATGGTCTACAAATATTCCTACGTGGAACAGTGGCAGCCAAAAGATATTCCTGTTACATTTCGGATGTATCAGCTTAATTTTGATGGAAAATATGAAAGTACGTATATGGAATATTGGGATAAGTATGCGGATCATTTTGTGGAACAAAAACTATAATAGCATGAAAAGTGACAAGTCGGCGATCATCTTCCATCTTATGGAACCTGTCGCCGTTTGTTGTCAGCAACCTGTTTTTCAGTTTGTATGTAGAAGGATCTCAGCTGCATCTGCCGTTAGTAAGGATATTGTTTATTTCAGTAAATATTTGAAATAATAAATACTGGTGCAACTGGATAATTCAATCGTAATCAATCGACAGAAAGGCAGATGTTATGGCAGAAGAAAATAAAAATATGGAAGAACTATTCCGGCAGATGGATCATCATTTGCTTCATGATGAGTGTCCATCGGAATATCTGGAGCAAATCAGCAGGGAACCATGGTTTTTGGATTACCCGTTTTCCATGCTTGGCAAGATGAAGGAAACCCCTCAGTCAAAACGGTTTCATCCGGAAGGAAGCGTATGGAATCATACGATGATGGTAGTGGATCAGGCAGCGGAACGGAAGGCGAAGAGTAAAGATGCCCGGTCTTTGATGTGGGCAGCACTGCTTCATGATATCGGCAAACCGGCAGTGACGAAAATCCGAAAGGAGAAAATTACCGCATATAACCATGATGCGGAAGGGGAACATCTTACGGAGGACTTTTTGTCCTGTTTTTCTGCTGACACCAAGTGGGTCAGGGCAGTCGCAAAACTAGTCCGGTATCATATGCACATTTTGTATGTGACAGACGGGCTTCCTTTTGGGGATGTTGATGGCATGAAGCGGGAGACCGACATCGATGAAGTTGCACTCCTTGGACTTTGTGACCGGATCGGTAGGGGCGGAAGCGTTCCGGAAGATGAAGCAAAGGCGGTCAGATTATTTCTGAAGAAAATGCGGTACATGTGAAATTGATATCCCATGCTGTCCCAATCGTCCTGGCAAATGGAAATCTGCCTGATCTGCCCCGGTTGATAGCCTTCACAATAAAATGGCAGTTATTCTCTGATTGTGGTAGAATGAGGATAAGAGTTAACTTTGGGTCGCACAATGCAGATAAATGCAATAGGTAAATGTGTTGAATGGAGTAAAAGTGAGAGGGGATAAGTATGAATCTGTTCGAAAATATCATTAACAATATTATACTGTGGGGCTATAAAAATGATGGATTATATGCTGCTGTGATTATTGGTTCCTGGGCTAGAAACGACCATCAGGCAGACGAGTTTTCTGATCTTGATATTGTTATGATCGTTGATAATCCTGACTCTTTCCTGCAATCCAATCAATGGCTTGAGCAGATTGGGCGTTTCCATATTTCTTTTATTGAAAATACCATTGGCGGCGCTAAAGAAAGAAGAATACTTTTTGACGATGCGCTTGACGTTGATTTTGTAATTCTTTCAAAGAACCAAATGGAAAACGCTGTTAAAAGTGGTGAGATTGAGATATTAAAAAGTGGATATCACATTTTAATTGATAAGATTGGCCTTGAACATACTTTACCACCACTTTTTAGAGAGAATCCGCTTTACACTCTATTATCGGAAGATGAATTTAGCAATATGGTAAACGATTTTTGGTATCATGCCGTCTGGTCAGCAAAGAAATTAATGCGTGGCGAATTATGGACGGCGAAATCATGCGTTGATAACTATATGATGTGGAAACTATTAACCATTATTGAGTGCCATGCCCATGCATTAAATGGGATGAAATATAATACCTGGCACAATGGCCGTTTCATCGAGGAATGGGCGGAAGATTGGATCATACAAAAACTTTCGGACTGCTATGCCCATTATGAAAGAAATGACATTAAAAATTCACTGTTAGCAACTATGGATTTATTCAGGTCAATAGCTGTAATAATTGCAGAAAAATTGAATTATAAATACCCAGATGAGGCTGATAACTATTCGACTGATTGGGTTTTAAACGTGCTGTCAGAATAAAATATGTTTATATTCTTATTATACAATGCAAGAGGGAGCTTGTTCTTAAGTTCAGAGAGTGGACGAGTAATTAATGAGTTCAGAGGGGGTTACTATGAAAATAAACTATGGTATTGTATCAACTGCTGCCATCGGAAAACGATTTATCGGAGCAGTGAAGGCCAATGGAGGATCGGTGATTGCGGTGGCGTCAAGGTTATTTGACAGAGCCAGGGCATTCTGCCAGGAAAATAATATCCAAAAAGCTTATGGCTCTTATGAAGAACTATATCAGGACCCGGAGATCACGGCTGTGTATATTACCACTATAAACCGGGAGCATTTTCATGAAATGAAGCAAGCTTTGAATTATGGAAAGCACGTATTATGTGAGAAACCATTTACGCTGTCAAAACCGCAGGCAAAAGAAATCTTTCAGCTTGCTAAGGAAAAAGGACTGTTTGTGATGGAAATGCAGAAGAGCCTTTTTCTTCCTGTCACAGATTTGATTAAAAGATATATTGATTCAGGAATGTTAGGAAAACTCCATCAAGTGAATATGAGTGCATCCTTTCTAAGTCCAAAGGCTTTATGGATGCATGAAAAGGATCAGGGAGGAGTTGTTTATGGAAGTGCTTCCTATACCTTTGAATATCTTGATTATCTGCTGGAGCCTGCCGAAGTAATCGTGCAGGCACTGGGGACCAGAGGGAAAACAGGGGTACAGGACTCTGTCAGTCTTAATATAAAAATGGATGATGTTCTCATCAGCAGCAGAATTTCCATGCGGGGACCTGCAGAAAGTTTTGCTGTTTTTTATTTTGAAAAGGGATTTATAAAGACCAACGAATACTGGAAGGCGGACCGCTGCGAAATACATACCGGCCAGGGCGTTGAGCTGATTGAGAAAACGGTAGATTTCGAAATGAAATATGAGGTGGAACATGCGGAATCATGCATCAGACAGGGGCTGACGGAGAGCCCGGTTATGACTGCTGAAAGAACACTTCGCTGCTGCGGGCTTGTGGATCGGATTGTGGAATCGTTAAACTCATAAAATAAATTTTTAAATTTTGCAACATTACTCTCTTCCCGTTTGTATACGGTTCAGAACCACAAAAACGGTTACTACATTAACCGTATGATGAAAGGAAGAATAAAACGATGAAAAAACTTATTACAATCACACTTTGTGCCGTTATGGCTCTATCCATTACCGCTTGCTTCAATGATAAATCCGAAGCAAAGACTGATCCTCAAATGCAAACTAATCATGTGGAAATCCCCAATCCTTGGGTGGACTGTGAAAATATTGCTGATGCAGAGAAGCTTGCCGGTTTTACTGCAACACTTCCAAAAACCATTCCGGACGGTTACACTCAGAAATCTATTGAGGCTGTAAAAAATAATACGGTTCAGATCATCTATGAGAACGGTGAGAATAAAATCGTGTTCCGTCAGGCCAGGGGAAATGATGATGTCAGTGGTGATTACAACGAGTACAAGGTAAATCTAGCCACATGGGTCAGCGGCGGGTTTTCCTTTGCCATTTCGGTAAATCCCGGTGGTAAGGGTCTTGACAATCAGGCGATCAACGATATGATTAGCAGTATGGATATAAATAATGCCTAAGCGGTATCTGCTAAAAGACAGTAAACGATAGGTATATGGGGATACTGTATAATTGCAGTATCCTCATTCAGTTATCAAAAGAGGTGAAAGTATGTTTCATGTGTACATATTACAAAACGGACTCGGAGAATATCTATCCTTTCTTAAAGAGTTCGTATACAAACTAATGTGTCTGATGCTTTCTTCGGTAAAAATGGAAAGCAATAAAAATGCGATTCCTATGCAGGAGGCTTTGCGTTCTGCACAGATTAACAAACAGGCCGGGCGCTTGATGGAATCCTATGGGAACAGCGTTCTGCGCCTTGCTTACTCCTATCTCCACAATATGAGCGATGCAGAGGACGTATTGCAGGATACCTTGATACAGTTCCTTAGAACTCAGCCCCAGTTTGAAACAACAGAGCATGAAAAAGCATGGTTTTTGCGTGTTGCAATTAATATCAGCAAAAATAAGATAACCTATAACAAAATCCGAAAAACAGATGAACTAAGCGAAACATTAGCGGTTGCCGAAACCGAGGACCTGGCTTTTGTATGGGATGCTGTAAAGCAACTGCCGGCCAAGTACAGTGAGGTTGTACACCTTTACTACCATGAGGGATATTCTACAGCTCAAATTGCTTCGTTGTTATCAAAAAATGACGCAACTGTCCGCTCCTTGCTGCAGAGGGCAAGAATGAAGCTTAAAGATGTGCTGAAGGAGGTGTATGACTTTGAAGAATAAATATGATGAAGTTATGAAAAACATCGAAGTTACCGATGAAATGCGGGATAGAATTCTAAATAACATCAGTAAACTTGATCTCGAAAAAACTTCTAAAAAGATGATTCCTTTCTCTCAGTACAAAAAGTATCTGTCCATAGCGGCTTGTTTTGCGATTTTGATGGTTGGTTCTGTGATTGTTTATAATACCATTCATTTGCCAAGTGAGCCTCCGTTACAGATGACACCCAATATTGTGTCGTATCATTCTGCTGCGGAGTTATCTGATGCCATAGGCTTTACAGCAAAGGAGATCCAGGAACTGCCTTTTGAAACTGAGTCCGTAAAATACACTTCTTATTGGGGGGAACTTGTGGAAATAAAGTACGCTGGATCAGACAACACAGCTATTTTTCGAATGGCTTCTGGTGATAAGGACGTTAGCGGATACTATGACGAATTTACAAGTGTAGAAAGTCATGAGATAAATGGTTACGACGTTACGATGAAGGGAAATGACGGACAGTATCTAATTGCTGTTTGGCAAAATAACGGATATTCTTACTCTGTGCAATTCATTGAACCGGTTTCCCAACAGGTAATGCTGGATACAATACAGAGTATAAAATAAGTTATAAAAAGAGATTTCAGTTCTCTTATTATAATTAAGCTTAATCAAAGGAGTAATTATACTGGCAGATGCGATGGTCTACAAAGCCATTCGTATCTGCCTTATTTACTTATTGCTTTGCTGCTGTTATCCCCCGGCCGGCATTTCAGTTTGTGTTTTATTGTGTTTGTTTATAATAAATGCTATGATAAAAAGGACTATAATCAGAACAGAAAAGAGGACAAGTATGAAGCTAATTCTAATAAGACACGGAGAACCAGACTATTCCATTGACTCTCTTACAGAAAAAGGCTGGAAAGAGGCAGATTTGCTTTCCGAAAGGATCAGCAAGCTTACTGTAACCGCTTTTTACTGCTCACCTCTTGGAAGAGCAAAGGATACTGCAAAAGCAACAATGCAGACACTCCATACTGAGGCAGAGATTCTGCCCTGGCTTAGAGAATTCCATGCTCCGGTTAATAATGGGGCCGGAGAAACCAAAACCATACCATGGGATTATATGCCCGGATACTGGACAAACCAGAAGGAGCTTTATGACAGGGATTTATGGTTTGAAAATGAGAGGATGAAAACAGGACCTGTAAAAGAAGAATATGAAAAAGTAGCTGCCGGACTAGATGAAATATTAAAGAAACATGGGTATCAGAGGGAAGGCGGAATGTACCGGGCGATTCCGGGGAGTGATGATACCATCGTCCTGTTCTGCCATTTTGGTGTGATCTGCGTTATGCTGTCCCATTTGCTGGGAATTCCGGCCCCACTATTATGGCATGGTTTTTTTCTTGCACCTTCATCGGTCACCACACTGGAGACAGAAGAGAGGATAGAGGGGGAGGCTTATTTCCGATGTAAGGGAATGGGGGACACGGCTCATTTATATGTGAAAGGTGAGTCAGCGTCAAACGCCGGTTTTTTCCCAAGATAAATATAAAAGTAAGGAGAAAGTTATGGAAAATCTGATAATGACAGACCGTATCAGTATCCTAAAGAAAAAGATGGTGTCAGAGCCAAGATATGCTTCCATTGAGCAGGCAAAGATCATCACAGATACCTACAAGGCAAATGAAGAAAAACCGAGAATCATCCAGCGGGCATTGTCTTTAAAGGCTGCATTAAAGCAGATGGAAATCCATGCTGAGCCGGAAGAACTGATTGTAGGCAACCGGACAGCCGGGGTACGGTATGGAGTTGTCTTTCCGGAAAGCGGAAGTACCTGGGTGGACCGGGAATTTGAAACCCTGCCAACCAGACCACAGGACAGATTTGAAGTCAGACAGGAAGACATTACATATTTCCGTGAGAAAATCACGCCTTACTGGAGGGGGAAGTCCTTAGAAGACGTGCTGCGGGAACGTTATGGAAAAGAAATCGATCATATTGCAAAGGTAGTTAAAATCAACCAGAAAGACCATGCCCAGGGCCATATATGCCCAAACTGTAAGGAATGGCTTCATAAAGGTCCGGCAGGAATCAAACAGGATGCGGATCACCGTATAAGGATCGCAGGAGGGCAGCAGAGAGAATTTTTTGAAAGTGTGTCGATTGTAATGAGCGGATCAATTCATTTCATGCTGCGCTTTCAAAAGCTTTTGCTGGACATGGCACAAGGGGAAGAGGATATAGACAGGCGGTGCAGCATGGAAGAAGTAGCACGCATCTGCGAAAAAATTTCTGAACAGCCGCCGGAAACCTTCCATGAGGCGGTTCAGTCCTTATGGTTCCTTTTTGTGATCCTTCATATGGAATCCAATGCCTCTTCCTTTTCGCCGGGAAGGATGGATGAATACCTCTGGGAATATTTTGACCGGGACAGAAGGGAAGGGCGTCTTAATGAACAGGGAGCATTGGAGATTATCGAGTGCCTGTGGCTGAAATTCAATGAGATCGTATATATGCGCAATGCTAACAGCACCAAGTTTTTCGCAGGCTTTCCCATCGGATTTAATATTGCCATAGGCGGACAGGATGCTGAGGGAAATGATTTCGTCAATGATCTCTCCTTTCTTTTGCTAAAGGCCCAGGAGCACTTAGGGCTTCCCCAGCCCAATCTTTCCGTAAGGCTCCATGAACATACGGGGGAGGCTCTTTTAAAACAGGCGGTCAAGGTGGTTTCGATGGGAAGCGGCATGCCTCAGTTTTTTAATGATAAGGCGGTGATTCCGTCCATGGAAGAACTGGGGGTGGCCTCAAAGGATGCCAGGAACTATGCCATTGTAGGCTGTGTGGAGCTAACCACCCAGGGAAATAATCTGGGTTGGAGTGATGCCGCTATGTTTAACTTAAACAAGGCTTTGGAACTGACTTTAACGGGAGGGAAATGTCTTCTGACCGGAGAACAGCTGGCCCCCAATTATGGGGACTTAACCACCTATGGAACCTTTGAAGAACTTGAGGCTGTATTTCAGAGATACTTAGATGAATACATGGATTTAATGGTAAAGGCCTGTGAAGAGGTGGAAAAAGCTCATATAGACTTGCTGCCTTCCCCATTTCTGTCCTCTGTCATTGATGAATGCATGAAAAAGGGAATAGATGTAACTGCAGGAGGAGCACGTTACAACTTCTCCGGAATCCAGATGATTCAGGTGGCCAATTTAGCGGACAGTCTGGCTGCCATTAAGCTTCTTGTATTTGATAAACATAAAGTAGATGCCGGAGAGCTGCTGGAAGCGCTTAAAAATGATTTTGGAGGAAAAGAAGTGCTTAACACCATGCTTTTAAATAAAGTGCCCAAATATGGCAATGATGTGGACTGGGTGGATCAGCTGGGGGCCAAGTGGGCGGAATATTTTAAAAATCGCCTGTCCCGTTATACCAATTACAGAGGAGGAAAATATCATACCGGCATGTATACGGTTTCTGCTCATGTTCCCATGGGAGAGAATGTAGGGGCTTCGCCGGATGGAAGGCATGCAAGACAGCCCCTGGCTGATGGAGGAATGTCCCCTGTATATGGACGGGATACTACGGGACCCACAGCAGTGCTGAAATCCGTATCAAAACTGGATAAAAACCTGACTACAAACGGAGGGCTTCTTAACATGAAGTTTTTGCCGGAATTATTCCGGACAGAGCAGGGAATCAATAAGTTTGTCCTGTTTTTGCGGGCCTTTGTGGATCTGGAGATTCCTCATATCCAATTCAATGTGGTCCGGAAGGAAGATTTGATTGCGGCAAAAAGAATTCCGGAACAGTATCGAAGCCTTACCATCCGGGTAGCCGGGTATACCGCTTATTTTACGGAGCTTGCCGATGAACTTCAGAATGAAATCATCGCAAGGACCAGTTATTCGGATATCTGATGGGAAACATAAAACATGTGGAGGAAATCAATATGGAGGAGAGGAACGTAAAAGGGACTGTCTTTGATATCCGCCGTTTTTCCACCCATGACGGCGGGGGAATCCGTACAACCATATTCTTAAAGGGCTGTCCCCTATCCTGCGTATGGTGTCATAATCCGGAAGGGATCAGCAAGTCTGTAAGGCCATTATACTTCCCGAACAAATGCATTGGATGCCAGATCTGTTGCCGTCTTTCTGAAAACTGCGGTATTTTCATGACAGAAAAGGGAATCAGGCTTGATATTACAAAAACGGAGGACTGGGACCGAATCATAGAGGAATGCCCTTCCGGAGCAATCCTATGGGACAGCACCAGGCTGACCGTGGAAGAAGTTGTGGAAGAGATACTTAAGGATGCCCCTTTTTATAAATACGGCGGCGGTGTTACCCTCTCAGGGGGAGAGCCTCTGCTTCAGCCGGAGTTTGTCCTTTCCTTTTTAAAGGAGATGAAGAAAAGGAACATCCACACGGCGATTGAGACGGCTCTCCATGTGCCAACAGAAACACTTGATGCTGTACTTCCATGGCTGGATCTGATTTATGCGGATTTTAAGATTTTTGAACCGGAAGCCCATAAAAAATATATCGGTGTGACCAATGAGCGGATCAAAAAACACATACGTTTTTTGCTGGAATCTGAGAAAAGAGACCATGTTACCATTCGTACCCCAATGATTCCGGGGCTTACAACTGGGGAAGGTAACATTGCTGGAATCAGCCGGTTTATTTCAGAGGTTTACAATGAAGTGACATTTGAAATACTGAATTATAACCCCCTGGGGGAAGCTAAGTACCGTTTGGTAGACAAAACCTATTGTTTTAAAGATAACCCAATACCCTACTCTCATCAGGACATGGAGGGGTTTGCAGAAATCGCCGGATCTAACGGGGTAAAACATATCATCTTAGAATCATGAGAAGGAGAGGAGCAGAAACATGAAATTTATTATTGATGATGCAAATATTGAGAAGATTAAAGAGGTATACGACACATTTGCAGTAGATGGTGTTACGACCAATCCCAGCATTCTGGCGAAAAACGGTAAGCAGCCCTTTGAGACTCTGAGGAAAATTCGTGAATTTATTGGGCCGGAAGCGGAGCTGCATGTGCAGGTGGTTGCAGCAGATGCGGAGGAAATGGTTGAGGAGGCTCACAGGATCCAAAAGGAGCTTGGAAGGAATACTTATGTGAAGATCCCTACCACAAAAGAAGGCCTGAAAGCCATGAAAGCCCTGAAAAAAGAAGGGGCCAATGTGACAGCCACGGCCATCTACACCCAGATGCAGGCATTTTTAGCAGGAAAAGCCGGGGCAGACTATGCTGCACCGTATGTAAACCGGATCGATAATCTTGGAGCAAATGGTGTGAGGACGGCCAAAGACATCCACGACATTTTTAAGAAAAATGGGTTAAAGACAGAAGTACTGGCAGCCAGCTTCAAGAATTCCCAGCAGGTCCTGGAGCTTTGCCAGTATGGGATCGGCGCATCTACGATTTCTCCGGATGTCATAGAGGGGCTGATTAAAAATGATTCTGTAACGGTGGCGGTAAGCGCCTTTACCAAGGATTTTGAAGGGCTGTGCGGTGCAGGCAGGACCATGAAGGACTGCATGTAATCATTTGCCTGAGCTTGGAAAAAAATAAAAAGAGATGGAGAGCATCTATAATGCTGAACGATCTGCCTGCTTACGGACAAAATAATAGCCACCCAAGGCTTTATGCACATGACTGACTATTATTTGAAATCTACGAAAACTCCACGGTGTACCGAACGGCATGCACGGTGGTGTGATAGGTCGGCTATTCAATTAATGTCTAGTCTCCTACTCGATTCATTTCAACATATCCGAGTTACTCTCAACACCAACTGTGGAATATTCTTTATTTAATTTTTACTGTGCTCCATCCGCAAACCGATAGAAAATTAAGTGGCCGGCACTGCCTGTAACTCCAGGTGATTCTTCCAAGGTCGTGCTCGTTGCGATGTTGCCAGATGCTATCTGGACGATATCGCCAACATTATAGAAGTTGACTCTTGAAATCGTTATCTCCCCTACGGTATCCGCGTTTGAAACCGGCGCAACACCCTCCGTCGGATTATTATTTAGTAATACCCAAAAATAGGTATTAGCCGGCGTTCCTACTGCAAAATTCAACGAGCACACCAATGCATAAAGACCAGCCCTTGTAATGACAAACGTATTGCTGTTAATAAAATCAATTCCTATAGCTGTAGTGGCTCCAAAAGTAACAATCCCCCGCATACCAGGTACTGTTTGCTGGATTATATTTGCATTTACAAATGGCTGTAGAATGGGTCCGGTAGGTCCAGTAGGCCCGGTAGGTCCGGTCGCACCAGTCGGTCCGGTCGGTCCAGTTGGTCCTTGTAGTCCCTGAGGTCCTTGTATTCCTTGCGGTCCCTGAGGTCCTTCGGGTCCTTCGGGTCCTTCCGGTCCTTGAATTCCCTGAGGTCCTTGTGTTCCCTGAGGTCCCTGAGGTCCTTCGGGTCCTTCCGGTCCTTCGGGTCCTTCAGGT
>DEYX01000357.1:0-3243 GCA_002365025.1 Hungatella sp. UBA3147
CTCTGCAAAGCAGCATCCAAAGGAATAGGCATTGGATTTTATCTGATAAGTACTCTCAGAGGTCAGATGCTGGCTGTGTGACAAGCTGTAAATGGCCTCCGTGGATAATTCTCCTAAGGTCATAAGCGCTCTTCCATCAGGGATCCGCACGATCTTTCCATCCCTGATATCCAGGTTAAAGACCGGCATCCTGGTCAGCTCATAGGCATAATTTAAAATCCGCTCTTTTAATAAAAGCGCTGTCTGCTTTATGGCAAAGCCTCCCACATAGGTCTGCCTTGAAGCATAGCAGCCGGTTCCAAAGGGGGTGACATCCGTATCCTGAGAGGAAATTACATGAACCATTTCAAAAGGAACTCCTAACGCATCTGCTGTCATCTGTGCAAATGCCGTATCAGCACCCTGGCCGATTTCTGTCTCCGCCAGCTGTACCTGTACGGAACCATCCTGGTTCAGCACCATACGGCAGGAAGAGGATTCCAGACTGATGGGCCATACCGCTGTATTATACCAGAATACCGCACAGCCAATCCCCTTACGGACCGGACCGGTCTGATTTTCATATTCCTTCCTTTTCCGGTCGAAGTCTATATAGGCCTTTCCTTTATCAAGACACTGATTAAAGGTATCATAGAAATTTTCATTTTTTGAGAAACCATCCACGTAGCCGATTGGCATCAGATTTTTACGGCGGAATTCCACCGGATCCATGCCGATTGCCAGGGCGATGTCATCGGACTGGCTTTCTACGGGGAACATCGCCTGGGGAATTCCGTAACCGCGCATAGCACCTGCCACAGGATTATTGGTAAATACCGTATAGGCATCACATTCTATATTATCGCAGGGATATAACTGTGGGAAAGCATTCATGCCCTTTGCTGCGATTCCGTGACCATGAGAAGCATAAGCTCCCTGGTTGGAAAAGCACTCCAGCTTACGTGCTGCAAAGGTACCGTCAGGGCGGACCCAGCTGATGATATGGCTGCGGACGGCGTGTCTTGTGCGGTTGCTTACAAAGGTCTCCTCACGGGTGACATCAAGCTTCACCAGACGTCCTCCCACGACCTTTGAAAGATATGCACAAAGAGGCTCATACAACGCATCCTGCTTATTTCCAAAGCCGCCGCCTATATATGGTTTGATGATGCGGACGCTTCCCCACGGGATTCCAAGAGCCTGCCCTACAATCCGCCTTACAATATGAGGGATCTGGGTAGAAGATACCACGCTTATCTTACCATTTTCTATACTGGCAAAACAAATGTGGTTCTCAATATGGCAGTGCTGAACAATGGGGGTATCATACCACTGGTCGATTTTAATAAGATCCGGTTCTTTAATGGCTTCTTCCAGATTTCCTTTTTTGATGCTGGAATGTCCCAATATGTTATTTGGGTATTCTTCATGAAGCTGAGGGGCTCCTTCTGCCATGGCCTCCTGTACGTCCAGAACAAAGGGGTATTCCTCGTACTCCACTTTTAAAGCCTTGATCGCCTGTTTAGCCGCTATTTCATTTTCTGCGATTACTGCCGCCACGTCATCGCCGTAGAAACGTACCCGGTCCGTCAAAAGAAGGCGGTCCGACACATCCTGATGGGCTGGATCTGTTGACCATGGATGCCCTGCCGTTGGGAAATAGAACTTCGGCACGTCAAAACAGGTCACTACCTTAACGACTCCCGGTATTTTCTCTGCTTCTGAGGTATCAATGGATGTTACTACTCCATTGGCAATGGCAGAGTGATAGATCTTAGCTACCAGAGCATTCTTCTCACAGAGATCATCGGTATATTTGGATCTTCCCGTCACCTTATCAAGTGCGTCGACACGGGCAACACTTTTTCCAATTATCATAGTTACTCCTCCTATTTTTAATTCTGATAGTAAGCAGCTTTCCGGTCCTTCCCTTATGAAAAGGACCGACGGAGACGAGACTTTTTCAAAGCATAAGATGCTTATCAAAGTGATGTCGCCGCCAGTCCCTGTGTCTGTTGACCGGTTATTCTGATTTTAATCAGACTGCTTTATTGGGTTAATTTTTTATTATATTAATATATATTTCAGCACAAATAATACCGCCAAAACATACATAAGGGTACTGATTTTCTTTTCTTTTGCTTTACCTGTTAACACATTAATAACAACATAAGAGATAACTCCCATGGAGATTCCCTCAGAAATACTGTACATAAAAGGCATAGCAATAATTGCGATATAGCATGGAATTGCCTCTGTGAAATCTGCAAAGTCAACTTTTGTGACGGATGTCAACATTAAGAATCCTACCACTACCAGAGCAGGAGCTGTAGCAAAGGACGGAATGGCTAAGAAAATCGGGGATAAGAACAGGGACAAGCCAAACAGGATGGCTGCAACCACTGCTGTTAATCCGGTTCTGCCGCCTTCTGCAACACCGGCTGCACTTTCTACAAAGGTGGTGGTGGTGGAGGTACCGAATATTGCACCTGCAGTCGTACCAACAGCATCTGCCATTAATGCCCCCTTGATTCGGGGAAGCTTTCCTTCCTTATCCAGCATATCCGCCTTGGAAGCCACACCGATTAAGGTTCCCAGTGTATCAAATACGTCAACAAACAGGAACGCAAACATTACTACCAGGAAATCAAGGGAAAGGATTTTGGAGAAATCCAGCTTAAAAAAGGTCGGGGACATATCCGGAATTCCAAAACCTGCTGAAAAGTTAGGGAATACGCTGAACATACCCAGATCTGGATTCGGTCTGTACAAGCCGATGGCCTGGCAAATCATACCCAGAACCCATGTAATAATAATCCCCCACAAAATGTTGCCTTTTACATTTTTTACTACCAGCACGGCTGTAATCAGAATGCCGATAATCGCCAGTAATACGGTAATACCAACGGTCTGGAAAGAACCATCCGCCAGAGAACCTTTGAAAGAAAACATAGTAACAAGAGTTGCTCCATCCACAACGATCTTTGCATTCTGCAGTCCGATGAATGCGATAAACAAACCGATACCAACGGATACGGCATGTTTTAAATTCATAGGAATCGCATTAAAAATTGCCTCTCGTACATTCGTCAGTGAAAGAATGATGAAAATAATACCTTCAACAAATACGGCAGTCAATGCGATCTCCCAGGTATAGCCCATGTTAAGGACTACGGTATATGCGAAATACGCATTAAGTCCCATACCTGGTGCTAGTACAAAGGGATAATTTGCAAGCCCTGCCATTAAAAGGGTAGCAAACAG
>DEYX01000357.1:3333-6806 GCA_002365025.1 Hungatella sp. UBA3147
AGTGATGCAAGAGCTGTAGCTGTAAAAACAGCCCCGCTGTCCATTCCCGCTGCACTTAAGATGCTTGGGTTGACTGCCAGGATATAAGCCATTGTCATAAATGTGGTTACGCCGGCTACGATCTCGGTCCTTGCATCCGTATGATTCTCAGATAAGTGAAATACCCGCTCTAAGAGTCCTCCGCTTTTTTGTGTTTCCATACTTACCTCCTTGATAGTTAGATATTTTCTTTGCTGTATTAAGATCTGCCCCATGCAGTTCTTTTTAAATTAATAAAGCTAAAAAATTCTATTTCCCCCCGTATATTTCCCCTTTAAATGCCTGTCATCGGACAGATAGATAAACCGTTCCAGCCGCTCTCTTAAGCTAAGTTCCTGAGGATGAGGCAAACCGCTGTCATCCAAAAGCAAAGCATCAAATTCATAGCCTTCCAGGAAACTTCCCACCTTTCCAAAGAAAGAGCCTCCGCCTAAAGTTCCCAGGTAAAATGCCTCTTCCACGGTAAGTGGCTTTAAGCTTTCATCCGTTAGCCTCCATCTAAGCTTTGACACCTGAATGGCATCTGCCATGGCGCGGAAAATGGATTCCCCGCTTCCTCCTGCCACGTCAGTTCCAAGCCCAACATTAAGCCTTCGGTCCAGATAAGTTCTGACCGGAGCGATTCCTGATGATAAGTTGGTATTAGACTGAGGGCAATGAGCAATATAAACCCCACGTTTTTTTATTAATTCAATTTCCTCTTCGGAAGAAGAAACGCAATGAGCCATAACGGTTTTCCCGTTTTCTCCGAACAGGCCGAACTGATCATAAGCATCTCCATAAAATTCAGAAGCCGGGCAAAGCTCTTTTACCCATGCAACCTCCCCCTGGTTTTCCGACAAATGGGACTGAACCGGGAGTCCTTGCTCCTTCTGCAGCCTTCCCAGCCGTTCCATCAGATCATCGGTACAGGACGGAATAAACCGGGGCGTAAGGATAGGCTTTACGTTCTCATATTTGGATCCTGTTTCTTTTAGCCAGAGGAAAGTTTCCTGCTCCGACTCTTCTGCTCCCTGTTCCCGTAAGTAATCCGGCGAATTGCGATCCATATTGACCTTTCCGATCATGGTCTTTAAACCGGTTTCCTCCATCAGATCCATTAAAAGCTCTGTGGCCGGCCTGTGAATGGTTCCAAAGATACAGGCCCTTGTAGTAGCACTTTTTTTCATGGATTCTGCAAAAATTCCATATGCTTTTTTTGCATATTCCAGATCGGCATACTTGGCTTCCTCCGGAAATGTATTGGTGTTCAGCCAATCCAAAAGCTCTAAATCCATTCCCAAACCGCGAAAGGCAAACTGAGGCGCATGGATATGAAGATCAACAAGTCCGGGTACAATGAGCATATCTCCAAAGTCTTCCAGAGGATAATCCGCAAACCGCCCCGGAAGCTCTTTGTAAACCCCTGCCGACTTTCCATCCTGACAAACCAGGTACCCCTGCTCCACCGTCTTTAACGAGTGGACATCTTCACTGTAACAAACGTTCCCTTTTAAAACAAAATTTTTACCACCAGTCATAGAACCTCCTATTCCGTACCAGAAAAATTAAAAATACGGCAGCCATAATTGCGGCGTTCCATACATTCTGATAATTATACGCAATAAAAAACTACCGCTATTTCCATCTGTTCACACGCACATTATAAGTATACGGCAAAAAGGCCGGACTTATTATGGCGTGGAAACTTATAGGCAACTATTACGGTAGTTGGTAGAGACGCTCAACCAATTATGAGCATATATAAGTTCCTTGAATACTGATACTAAAAAATCCTGTAATTTGTGACAGGTTGACTATATCATATTGTACAACTATTTGTCAATACACATTTTATTTTTGTACATTTTTTATAATTAGTAGTATTCTTCCCAGCTTAACCAATAATTGTCGGTAAATAATTCATAGATTTTTTCTATAAATAGTTTTTATTCCTGCATGCATAAAAAAAAGAATCATAAAGAAGCAGCCGCAGCCCTTCTCCTCTGACTCTTTTTGCTTAAATCCGTTAAAAATTTCACGTACTCCATTGAAACGATCAGATCAAATATTCCCCGCACTTCTCATATCGGAGCCCCCTCGTCTCCATCCATTTTTCTATCTCTCCATCCCAGTTAACCGGCATAGCCCAGGAAAGTCCGCAGCCGGAGGAAATCTGTCTGGGAACCGGAATAAGACGTCCCGGTATCCCCTCCTTCTGGCATTGGGACTCCATGGCAATGGACTCTGCCGTTGTATGGAACGTAATCACAATTTTTTGTTCTTTTTTTCTCATAATCTCTTACCTGCGCTGCGTTCATAATACCAGTTTCATAGGTTATTCCGATCTTATAGGAAGCCTCTATAAATAAGCATACAGTTCCCGGACAAAACGTATAAATAATCTTGCCGCCTTACCGGGCTTGTGATTTTTGCTCCAAACCATATACAATTTCCGGTAAACCTCCTCGGCCCCCAGCGGAAACCGAAGCAGTGAGCCCTGCTCTACATAATCATCCACAGCTGCTCCGGATATAATGGAAATCCCCATTGCCGCTTCCACCGACTTTTTAATGGTTTCCTGATTGCTGATGGTCGCCACAATCTCCAGACGGTTTAAATCGACTCCCATATCCTGTAAATAACGTTCCGCTTCTTTTCTCGTACCGGAGCCCTCTTCCCGGACGATCCACCGCTCCTCATAAAACTGCTCTATGGGAAACCCGGATTTCTCATATTGGCGGTATTTGTCATTATTGGGAGTAATAATTACCAGACGGTCATGATAAAAAGGTTCAAATACACAGGTAGGATCAGAGCCTGTGGTTCCTGTAAAGCCAATTTCCACCTGTCCATCCTGAACCATTCGGACCACTTCCATGCTGTCCGCTTCCCTTAACTCCAGCTGATTTCCCGGATAGGTTCTGGAAAACAGGGAAAGGATCTGAGGAAGAATATACTGGCCTGGCACTGTAGAAGCGCCCACTATGATTTTATTGGCCGCTTTTGAATCCTTCTGAGTGAAATCCCTCAGAATATTTTTTTCCAGCTGCAGCATCCGCCTTGCATTATCATAAAGCAGCTCTCCCTCACTGGACAGCTCCACATCCTTAGTCGTGCGGACAAACAGCCGGACTCCCAATTCCTTTTCCAAAGAGCTGATATGGGCACTTACCGTAGGCTGGGTCAAATATAGTTTCTTGGCAGCCGCAGAAAAGCTTTTTCCTTCCGCTACGCATACAAACGCTTCCAATTGTTTTAAATTCATAGGCTCAGTTCCCTCACAGCAAGAATGGCTTCGTCAATCTCTTCTTCCTTATTATAGTGGGACATGGAGAAACGAACTGCCCCCTGTTCCACTGTTCCAAGAGCCTGGTGCATAAGAGGGGCACAGTGGGCACCCGCTCTGGTATAGATCCCATAGGAGCAAGCCAGCTCGTCAGCCACTTCTCCGG
>DEYX01000384.1 GCA_002365025.1 Hungatella sp. UBA3147
AATCTTCTGTTTTCAAAGTGCTATTTCTGTGTTGCTGTCTCAGCAGCAACTTTTAAAGTTTATCATGTTCGGTTGTTTTTGTCAATCATTTTTTTCATTTTCTCAAAAACTTTTTCATCGCTCATCGATGTGTTTTAGAAGAAGTTTTGCCGCCGTTTTCAGCGGCGAGTTATATCATACCAAAGCATCTGACAAAAGTCAACAATTATTTTGTATTTTTTTCAATTTAATATTCCAGAACATTGCATAGCAAAACCGGCATATTATAATATATCGTACAGACCATTCTTTCCCTTCTATATTACATAGATATAATGCCTGTATATTTGTCTTTGAATTATCTTATTACCTATTATATAAATCACCTTCAGCATTACCTGCTCCTTTAGTCTGTTTTTTTGAGTGGATCTCTTTAACAACCATCTTGAATTAGACTATCAAAAATTCAAGATATTGCGCCTACATTATCCCTCTTAATCCTTTCCACAGTCTTAGCACTAAATGAAAGTTCTTTGCGTATCCGATAAACATCTAAGCTCGTTGACGCAAACTTATAGCTGTAAGTGGAATCCTATATGAACCTTCATTTGTTTATATCGTCCCTTATAATAAAAAGTATTCTCTCCAGCATTATTGCTGTTCTTCATGTATAAATAAGTTACTGACTTTCTATGATTTTGTACGTGGGCGTAATCACACTCCATGATTTTACTTCTATCAATGTGATTTCTATAATATTGTACTATTTATTATGAGAGCGGAATGTTCTTGGAAATTTAATGGAATTTTTGCAGAAGCTTTTATTTAAATTTGCCTTGGGAAAATGTCTCCTTTTTCTTGACAATTTGTCACTCAAATGGTATCATCTATGTTGTCGTCAGCGGGTATGGCGGAATTGGCAGACGCGCCAGATTTAGGTTCTGGTGGGAGACCGTGCAGGTTCAAGTCCTGTTACCCGCATTGATCAAAAACCCTGGTGTTTACAAGAATTTCTTGCAAACACCAGGGTTTTCGCATATCAGGCTTTGAAGTTTTTGCTGAATAAGGTACTCATATATCCATAAATGCAACACGACATCACACATAAAGTCAGTTAGAAATGATATAATTCAATGAATGGGCGGATATCTGGAATTCCAGACCCGCCATTTAGTTACTTCCTAAATAATTAGAGTAGTTTGAGCAGTATTACAATCTGCAGGAAAACGTATGGGAGTATTGTGGATTGGGACTACTATAAAAACAGGTAAAATATGTCTGAATAATAGAACAAATTTTATCATTCTTCATAATCTAATTTATAGTAATATAATTGGAGTAATATTATGACAAATTATCTCCCTCCTTATGGAGCACCTACTTCTCCTCCTCCAAGAGTACCGCCCAGAAAACCGAGAAATTCATATATTATTGATTGTATGTTCAAATATACGTATGTATGGCCACAGTTAGGTGATGAGTTTTGGTATTATCCAATTAGTTTACAGTACGGTGCAGTACTAGGATACCGCTGGACAGGAAGAAGATGGACTTTCTTTGGTTTTGATCCGGATTTGATTGATGAGGTAGCATGCGTTCCTGTACCTACACTTTATTAGTTATAATAGGAAAGATGAATACAGCCCAATTTTATACAGTAATATCCAAAGGCATCAGGACAAGTAAATCTTGATGCCTTGGCTTCGATTTGACGTGTTGCATTTTTAGGATCAAGATATACGCATTTAAACGCATATCTTCTATAATATTAGCCTCCAGCATATCCTCCATCAGTACATAAACAGTAAACTGCCTGTAATGAATAGGAACACGAGTCGGTGCTCCACCATCCTCTCTCTTCTATATTCAACAGTTTTCGGCTGACATCTCCTGCACCGGCTCTATTATTTACTTTCATAAGGTGCCATGGTAGAATAAGTATACGAAGGTTTCTATCATTTATATCAAACGAGGTAAATTGCCATGCGCTGTGAAAAGGAAATGTTTGAATTGATCTTTAGAGTTGTACAAGCTGATGAACGCATAAGAGCAGCATACATGAATGGTTCCCGAGCAAATCCCCTTGTTGAAAAGGATATTTATCAGGATTATGATATTGTTTTTGTGGTTTCTGAGACACATTCATTTTTATCCGATAAAACGTGGATAAAGATCTTTGGAGAAGTTGCCGTCATGCAGGAACCGGATTCTAATGACTTTGGCTGGGGCAAAGACTGCGACTTTACCAAATCATATGGCTGGCTCATCTTATATAAAGACGGGAATAGAATTGATCTGCATATTATGACCAAAGAAAAGGCCATTGAGAATTATCTTTCCGACAGCCTTACAGTGCCTTTGCTGGACAAGGATCATATCTTGCCTCAAATACCTCATGCAAGTGATACCGGCTACTGGATTAAAATTCCCACGAAAAAGATGTATGACGGATGCTGCAATGAGTTTTGGTGGTGTTTAAACAACGTTGCAAAAGGGATTAAAAGAGATCAGATTCCATATGCGATGAGAATGTATACGGAGATTGTACACACTCAGCTTGATATAATGGTGGAATGGTACATTGCCATGAATCATGGATTTTCTGTTTCAACGGGAATGTGGGGGAAATATTATAAAAAACACCTGGCTTCTGAGCTGTACGAAAAATATTTGAAGACCTACTCTGACGGCAGTCCTGAAAATCTTTGGAATGCTGTTTTCTCAGCCTGTGATCTGTTTCGTTTTCTTGCGCTTCAGGTTTCCGGTCATTTAGGCTATACCTACTGCGTGCAAGACGATGAGAATATGATGAAATATATTACTTCAATAAAAAATGCTGACATTGATCAATCGGAGATCTAATCCAGGATTGTTTTCCAGGCTTGCTCAGAAAAAGCCTGAAAACACATTTTTATCTGTTCTGCATTGCTTTTTTCCGTTGCAAGTGGCGGCAATTCTTCCAATGAGAAATAACGGCTGTCCGTGGTTTCATTATTTGCTTTAAATGAACCCCCAATAACGGTACATTGTATAAAGATTTTACAAATTTTGTAGGCATAGATTGGAAGATTATGTTTTTCTCTGTCCTGCACGGCAATAACCTTTTCGACCTCGATATCAAGGCCTGCCTCTTCCCTGACTTCTTTTATTATATTTTCCTTTACTGATAAATCTACATCGACCCATCCTCCAGGCAATGACCATCTATCATCGGCTTCTTTAACCAGAAGAATCCTGTTGTTCTTAAAAATGGCGGCCCTGGTATCGATCTTTGGTGTTTGGTATCCTGTTTCACCGCAAAATAAATCTTTGACCTTTTCGACAGGCATTTCTGATTGTCTGCTGATTATTTCAGCCGAAATCTCCCGGATCCTTTCAAATCGTTCCTGGTCAAAACAATCCTTCGTATAAAATAGTCCAGCCTGCGCGATTGCCTGCAATTCAACCGCCCATTCAAGCCATTTTTTATCCTCCATAATGCTTTCCTCCCTCACTTCATTCTAAGTAGTATATTATCTCACATCCCCATAACTATCAAGATTATCTTTCAGGCTTGTGGTTACGGACGGCAGAAAACCGGAAAATGGAGCAATCAAAGTTAATTTAGAAAGGAGAGGCAATATGGATACCAGAACAATCATGATATTTCCAGAATTTCATAACATAGATGTGATTCATTTCTATAGGAAACAATACGATCCATTATCTGCTCTCGTTAAACCGCATATTACTTTAGTTTTTCCCTTTCAAAGCAATATAAGTAATGATAGATTGAATAAGCACTTAAGCGATAAGCTTATGAATATCAAACCTTTTGAAATTACTCTGAATGGAGTTTCAAAGCAGCCTGGTGAATTAGGGAATTATTTGTTTTTAAATATTATTGAAGGAAAGGAACATATTCACGAAATTCATGAAGATCTATATTCCGGTCTATTAAAGGAGTATAAACAAGAATACCCTTATACTCCTCATTTAACTCTTGGAAATTTAGACTCCTTTGAGAAACTGGAAATAGCCTATTTAGATGCTTCTAATTGCAATGAAACATTTAAGACCGTGATAAACACAATTTCAGTAGAAGTGATAGGTGCATTGGGAAAGTCAATGATAATAAGCGAACACAGACTAAAGGCGGTATAGCTCTTCCGGACGATCCATTTCTCATATTTCTTCATCTTCTGCCATATTATTTAACATGCATATCGGCCCGGCAGTGCTGCCGGGACATCCCAATTTTAGACAGCCACTCTCATTTTGCATATTTCATGATTGCTGCTGTCAGCAACGGCAAGGAGACTTAACTGTGAAAAAAATTTTGGATAACAATTATTTTGATTTAATTATTACAAATCCAATTACTTCAGCCACCACCGATGATAACATTACCTATTTAAACAACCGGCATTCCTTACTGAATATCCCAGCTGCCGACGTAACTTTTTGTGATATGGTAAAATATCCACTTCACACCTTTCCCGGAATTTTTACGCTCACATCTACGGTCAGCCTTGAACAGTCCGGCGTAGGAACGGTTCAGCGGAATCCTGCCTTAGCTCTGTTTGGAAAGGGCGTAATCATTGTAGTCATTGATACGGGTGTTGAATACCAGCATCCTGCCTTCCGCAACAGTGACGGCTCGACACGTATTCTCTCCATATGGGACCAGACCCAGCAGGAAGGAACCCCTCCTGAGACTTTTACCTTTGGTACGGAATACAGCCAGGAGACAATCAATACCGCATTAAATTCTGATGATCCCCTATCTGTTGTACCATCTACAGATACAAACGGGCACGGTACGTCTATTGCAAGCGTTATTGCCGGTACTCCCAGCTTACTGGAATCCTTTAGTGGTATAGTCCCTCAATCTGATCTGGTGATCGTAAAGCTTAAGGAAGCAAAAGAAAATTTAAAAAAATTTTATTTTATTCCTGATGATGCTTTATGCTTCCAGGAATCGGATCTTATACTTGGCTTCCGTTATTCCCTTACCATCTCAGAAAAATATAACCGCCCTGTGGTCACCTGCTTCGCCGTTGGAAGCAGCCAGGGAGGTCATGACGGCAGGGCTTCCATTGACAGCTATATCGATTACCTCACATTGCTGCCTGGAATCGGAATATGCGTTTCCGCCGGCAACGAAGGGAACAATCAAAGGCATTACTTTAACTCCACTACCGAAGCTCCTTATTATAATGATTTTGAACTGAGAGTGGGGGCCAATGATAAAATGCTTTCCATGGAGATCTGGTCATACGCTCCGGCAAGGCTGTCCGTAGACATCTCTTCTCCGAACCGAGAATCCACACAGCCTGTTTTTCCTACCTTCAATCAATGCAGAAGGTTCAGTTTCATATTTAACGAAACTGTCATCTATGTTAACAACTTTATATTTGAGGAAGCAAATGGAGATCAACTCATCCTGCTGCGGTTTAACAACCTCATTCCCGGAATCTGGTACCTGCGGGTACAGAATATTGAAAGTGAAGGTTTTGCCTTCCATTCCTGGCTGCCTTCCGGCGATATGATTTCGAGAGATACATATTTTCTCGATTCAAACCCTGATACCACCATAACCTCTCCGGGAAATGGAAGGCATCAGCTGACTGTGAGCGCTTATAACGATGCAACAAACAGCATCCTGCCGGAATCCAGCAGAGGCTATACAAGAATCGGGGAGATCAAGCCTGATCTTGCCGCACCTGGCTTCGAGCTCACCTGTGCGGTTCGTGGTGGCCAATATGGATCGGTAACAGGTACCGGAGCGGCGACGGCGCATGCTGCCGGAATCGTTGCCATGGTGCTTGAATGGGCCATTGTCCGAGGCAATTATCCCCGCATGACCGGAAATAATGTGAACCGTCTCTTAATCAGCGGTGCAGTACGCAGCAGCTCTTATGTTTATCCAAATAACATTTGGGGATATGGTCAGGTGGAGGTAAACAGACTTTTTGAGCGGCTTGCCAGCCTTTAAAAACCACAGGAAGCATAGAAAATCCAGGAGCCCGAATGAGATGGGCTTCCTGGTTTTTTATTTATTGATATGTTTCTTTCTGATACGAATATCATCTCCATATAGGGGAATCACCGTATAGCGGCTGATCAGCCTTGATGTCACACGTTCCGTATACCGGTCCCTCAGCTCATTTATAGGATGGTTGGTGGATATGATCGTGGACCTGGTAGAATTAAGCCGTTCGTTGATGCAGTAAAACAATTCAGAAGATGTAAAGCTGTTATTAAGCTCTGTACCCAGATCATCAATGATCAGAAGGTCGCAGTCCAGAATATACTGGTACATCCCTTTCATATCTTCTTCATCCTGGTAATCGAACCGGTTCTTTGAAAATACCTCGAATAAGTCATTGGCCGATAAATATATCACGGAATAATACCGGTCAATCAGCTCCTTGGCGATGCAGTTTGTTAAGAACGTCTTACCGACTCCTGTAGGACCTGTAAACAGCAGGTTTCCATGTTCCCCGGAAAATCCCTTTACAAAGCTTTTGCAAGTCTCCACAACCTGTCCCATATACTGTCTGACGGTCCTGTTAAGAACCGGAACCACCCTGGTATCATCAAAGTATTCATAGGAAAATGTATCGAAATTTTCTACAGCAATAATCTGTTCAATGTTTGACTGGGCGTAAAGATATTTCATTTCAGACTGGCGGAAACAGTGACACTTTGTCCCATCTGCGTATCCGGTATCTTTACAATCCGGGCATAGGTACCGCATCTCCATATAGTCCGCAGAATAACCGGCTGCCTTTAAAAGTACACTTTTCTGCTCTCTCAAGTCCGCAATTTCATTTCTTAAGTCCTTAAGAGCTCCCTTGTCGCCTTCAAGCAGCCTGCGCGCACTGGCCACTGCACTGGTGCTGATGAAATCATCAAGCTCTTTTATAACCGGAATCCTGCGGTATACTTCCGCAATCCGCTCTTCCTGTTCATGGCGGTTCTTAAACTGTTGCTGTCCATATGCCCGCATGATAGCATCGTACTGTGAATTGCTCAGCGCCATAATTACCTCCATTCATCCTGCTGACCTTATGTAATATTACTGCCGCTCCGATAATTGCTTTAAAACAAGGGCATCATAATCAATCTCTCTTTGAGGGAAATTCTGAAACTGGTTCTGTCCCTTTCTCCCCTTAGTACCCTGAGCCTGCTTATTATCACCGCTTTTTCCCGTTTTATGTTCTCCGCTTCTCATGCGGTCCGCATACTGTTCATCCAGCTTTTTAATCTCTTCCATGGAGCGTACACCGGCTTTTTTCCAGCCCTCTAATATTTTGTCCGCGTACTGAAAACTGGGCGCATGAGTAGCCGCCAGTGTCCGGTTACAGGCTTCAACAACCAGCTCCCTGGCAAATCCATAGGCGCGGAACCATCTGTCTATGAAGTCCTTCTCAAGATCTCCCGGTTTCCTGTCATTTAATCCAAAGGCTTTCATAACAGCAAAGGAATCCTTGGTAAAGGTAAGGGCAAAGCTCTTTGCATCTTCCACGGTCCGGAACCCTTTTTCATGCCAGCTGATCGCTACCGTTTCAATATAACGGATGCTGCTGTGACCGCCTTGTACACAGTATTCTACCACATATTCTAAAAGCTCAGCTGGCATGTGCAGGCCGTCATATAGATAGGCGAACACCTCGCACTCCCTCTGGGTGAATACCTTATTCATGTATTTCTGGGCAATATAAAGAAGCTGAGAGAAATCCTCATCTCCGGCCAAACCGCTTATTTTTTCTGGGGAGTAGACCATACGGCGGCCGGATGGTGCTGGTCTCACTTGTTCCTCTGCTGCGATTATTCCGGAACAGGCTGTTTCTGATGCTGCTGGGGAGATGGTCTGTTTTATTGGAACATCCTCTTTAAGGACTCCGGCATTCTTCCAGTATGATAAAGCCCGCGCTACATCTGCTTCTGTATGGTTTAACGCATCCGCAATCATGGAAACGGTGATTTCTTCTCCTTCATGGCGCATTAAATATAAATATTCTTTTATGTATTCTCCATTGGCCGCAGCCATGTATTCGTCAATGAACTCATTGGTAATGACCGTAACGTTGATCTTGAAACTGCTTTTAATATTCAATGTCATAACCCTCACCTTTTTTATATAGCTAGTCCGCAGTGCAGCGAGAAAAGCCTGCGGCTTCTCTCGCTCACGGGCTTTCGCCCTATGAAATAGGCCATGGGAAGATTTTCTTATGTGCAAGCACAACGAAAATTTCCCGTGCCCTATTTCGCACTGCTCATTGCTTTCGTGAATATCATACCACAGGTCGTATTAAAAGAAAATAGCCGTAGTTATCCACCATATGAATTGTGGATAATGTGGATAATGTGGAAACCAGGTATACATAATTAGGATTTCTCCACCGAATCATGTCGATTTGCTGATAAAACCGAGATTTCTTAAATTGTGAGACTATAAATTATGTAAATTAAAAAATCCACATAGCTTCTTAACATAAAATGTTGAAAACTATGTGGATAATGTGGATAACTATAAGCCTAAAAGCTTTTCTCCCACTTTTACGATATCTCCAGCCCCCATAGTTATCAACAAGTCACCGTGTATACAATTTTCTAAAATAAATGTTTCAATCTCATCAAAGGATGAGAAATAATGGGCTTTTACTCCTCTTTTCTCGATTCTCTCTGCAATATCCCTGGAGCTGATCCCTAAATCGTCCGCTTCACGGGCCGCATAAATGTCCGCAAGAATCACCTCATCTGCCAGAGACAGTGCCTCTGCAAATTCATCAAGAAATGCTTTTGTCCTTGTGTATGTATGAGGCTGGAATGCCACCCACAGCTTTTTATGGGGATAATGCTTTGCTGTTTCCAGAGTTGCCCTGATTTCCTGGGGATGGTGCGCATAATCATCAACGATGGTGATTCCTGACAGTTCTCCCTTTTTCTCAAAACGCCGGTTGGTGCCTGTAAAGCGCTTCAGTCCTTTTTTAATCAGTTCCAGCCCGATTCCCAGCTCTGTACAAACGGCTGCAGCTGCAAGAGAATTGTACACATTATGTTCTCCCGGAACGCCAAGTGTCACGGTATCCACAATATTTCCGTCCACCTTTAAATCATAAGTAGCCCTTGCCAAATCGTCAAAACGGATGGCTTCGGCCTGATATCTGCTTCCCGTTTTCTTACCAAATGTAATCACGTTGCATGGAAGCCCCTGGGTAATCTCCTCCCTGCTCTCAATGTCATTGTTTATCACCAGGGAACCGTTTAGGGGAAGCTTTTCGGCAAACAGGCGAAAAGAGTGGCGGATATCCTTAATATCTTTAAAGAAATCCAGATGATCTGCCTCTATATTCAGGATTACCTCCATGGTAGGGAAAAAAGACAGAAAGCTATTGGTATATTCACAGGCTTCTGTTACAAACAGTCTTGGGCCTCCTACCCGGATATTGCCGCCAATGGAGTTTAAGATTCCGCCTACCGATATGGTGGGGTCTGTTTCAGCAGCCAAAAGAATCTCAGTGATCATAGATGTGGTGGTGGTCTTTCCGTGGGTTCCTGATACGGCTATGGAATTCTCATAATTTTTCATCATCTGTCCAAGTAGTTCTGCACGGCTTAGTATGGGAAGTCCTTTTTCTTTAGCCCTTGCAAATTCCGGATTATCGGGATGGACGGCAGCGGTATAGACAACTACGTCAATTCCTTCTCTAATATTCTCTGCCCGCTGGCCATAAGCGATCGCTGCACCCTTTGTCTCTAAATGGCGTGTCAGCTCTGAATTCTGGGAATCTGACCCAGTAACGATAAATCCCTCGTCAATAAGAATTTCCGCCAAACCGCTCATGCTGATTCCGCCTATTCCAATAAAATGAATTGCCTCTGGTTTATGAAAATCAATTTGATACATGCTTTTTCCATCCTTAATTTTGTTTTCTGTAATAATGAATGCCTTTTTTTACTGCGTACTTTCTTATTATATAAGAAAGCACTGAGAAAATCTACAATTTAATTACAATCAAAAAATATGCACCTTACAGATTTTATGTTCTGTAAAGTGCACTTTATGACACAGTCCTTATGATCCCAGGGCAATCTTTGGCATCTCTTCCACCATGTTGCCGCTGCTTACCTGCGGCATTCCTATTGCAGATACCATCAGGTAAAGCATTTCCTTATAACTTCGGAAAGGCTGCTCCACCCTGCCTTCCCGCCAGTAAATGATGCCCTGCCATGTAGAATGCTCACGAAACATGACTTTAATTGAAAAAGTTGCAGTCTGCCCGCCCCTTCTGCACATGGAACAGGCCTCATTGGAAATCAGACGTCCATATTTGACTCCATATTTTGAAATTTTTTCCTTTGATGCCCTAATATCCATAAAGCTTCCCAGGGTTCCTGCCAGATCAGCCAGAACATCATGCCGTTCTGTCAGGTCCGCAGGTATATTTTGATAATTTCCCATTATGCGTCCGGACTCATAAGTATCAATGGCCACATGGAAGGAATTCAATGGTTCCCCTTCCTGTCCCATCAGGAAATCTCCTCTCAACATCTTATTCATTAAGAGAATTAATTGAAGCATGCTTTCAAATGATTCCTGCCTGTCCCCATCCTCCCAATGGATCAATCCCTGCCAGCTGGCATGGTAACGATACTGTACATATATACGGAAGGTACTTCGTTTTCCCTTTCGTTCTTTCTCTTTGCTGGTCCGCGTCACAAAATCCGGAGGATTTGTCCCAGGAAAGTGACGCATTTGAAATGTCTGTTTCGGACAACTCATGGAATCAAATATACGGTCCATATTTAAAATCATCTCCAGCATACTGCCGTATTGGATCCCCTGAGAATCATCACAATGAAACATAACCCCCTTAACGCTCCAATTGTCGCACTCATCCACTGCTACAGTGATATACCGGTCGGTACCGCGTACTACTCTCACTCTTCCTTTTGTCATAATTTCCACCATCATCCTTGTGTTATGATATAATTATAAATGAAGACGGTTACATACTGGTCACATTTTCCATCTTGGGTTAAAACTTATATAACGATTGTAACCTGCCTTTTGATCTAATGTTATGGGGGAGAAAACACTCTCTATGAATATACATTTATGGAATACTTTTGCTATCGTATAAAAAGAAAGCTCATTCAGGCTGCTTATTACAAAACACCTGAACAAGCTCAAAAGTAGCTCTTAAATGCATGAAGCTATGCTGCGGCACCGTAAAACATCAAGTTCTTATTTATCCGACAAGAAACGTCCGAATATTACATGCCTATAATTGTTCAGCACGCCAAGCAATATGTTGCCGAGAATTCCTATTACAAGAATCTCCCCTATTCCCACTGTCAGCATCGCATACCAGATAATGTCCTCTGAGCCGTAAGCATACCGCAGAACCCATGGGATGATAATGGTATTTGCCAAAATCGGCGGAAGGCATACCAGCCACCTGTTTTTCCGAAGCTTATAGGAACCGATAGCTCCGATCAGGGTTGCAAGACTTCCAAAAATCACATCCAGGGTTGCTGCTCCGCATAATAAATTTGACAGGAAGCAACCAATGAACAATCCAGGAATTGCTGCCGGAGTAAAAAACGGCAGAATACAGAGGATCTCTGAAATTCTAAACTGGATGGGGCCGAAGCTGATAGGTGCAAAAACCATGGTCAGCACAGTGTAAACTGCAGCAATCGCCGCTGAAAAAACCATAAAATAGGTTTTTTCTGAAGTTTTGTAATGCATATTCATTTCTCCTTTAGTTTTGTTTTAGGTGTGGAAGGTCTCGAACACACCGGTCGTTGAATGCAGATGAGCCTTGATATGTACGAAAATCAAGGAGTCTGCGACCTTATTTCATAAAAAAGTGTAGCACAAAATACGTTAAAAGGCAAGTAATGACCCGGAATTTGTAACGAAAATAATCCATTTTGCGAAGGATTTATTAAAGTACATATTAACGATAAATTAAAGTAAAAGCGATTACGGATTATTGATATTTTCAGTTTTTCCTTTACAATATACAATCGTTGATTGCGGTAAATACAAGGAAATAGATACGTAAAATCCCTCAAGCCGTTAAATGCCTGAGGGATCTGCTTATCGGTGATCTGTTTTATTTATAATGAGCCGTTCTGCACTTCTTCCAAAGAAATGGCAGCCGGAGCCACCCTCGCCGATGATGTCAAGCACATCCTGACATTTTACACCATAATGCAGAAAAGGAATTAGACATTTTTCCCAACATAAAGTATACTTTAATTTGCAGACTTAAGCGAAGTACAAAGGAGAAGTGATAATGAAAAGTATAAAAACTAAAATACTGCTTAGCATGGCTTTGACAGTATTTATTTCCCTATGTGCAGTGGGAGGTACCAGCATATATTTAAACTATTCCAGCATGATCGGGACCATGAACCAGACCATGACGGAACTGGCACGCACCGCCTCACAGCGGGTTTCAAAAGAATTGGATATTTATAAGAATATTGCCTATGAAGTCGGCAGCATTGACCGGCTCTCCAACCCTGGAACCAGCGTGGCTGATAAAAAAACCATCATAGACCAGAAGGCAAAAGCCCATGACTTCCAGCGTGGAAACATACTGGGAGCAGACGGAATCAGCTTGTTTGATGGAAAGGACTATTCTGACCGGGACTATTTCCAAAAGTCCTTAAATGGCGAGACCGTGGTATCCGATCCTTTAATCAGTAAGGTCACAGGACAGCTTACCATTATCATATCCGCCCCATTGTGGGATGAGGGAATTCCGGATTCCAAAGTCGTGGGCGTCGTATATTTTGTCCCTACAGAGACTTTTTTAAATGATATCGTTGCCAGCATAAAGATAAGTAAGGGAAGCAATTCCTACATACTGAACAGAAGCGGCGGTATCATTGCCGATGTGGATATGGATAAAGTAACCAATGTGACAAATACCCAGGAAATCGCAAAGACAGATCCCGGACTGGCTGCACTTGCTGCTCTTGAGAAGGGAATGACCGAAGGAAATAGCGGCTTTGGCCGTTACAACAGGGGGGGCGTAAACGAATTTCTGGCATATGCACCCATTGAAGGGACCGATGGATGGAGCTTCGGCCTCAAAGCTCCCATGACGGACTTTATGGGAGCAACCATAACCGGAATCGTCATATCGGTAATACTGCTCATCGCAGCATTGACTGTGGCCGGAATCATATCTGTTGTCCTTGCCGGAAAAATCGGAAATCCCGTAAATGCCTGTGCCGAACGCTTAAAAAGGCTGGTTCAGGGTGATCTGGAATCTCCGGTTCCTGTAATCAACAGCCAGGACGAAACCGGTGTGCTGGCAGAAGCTACCCGGGAACTGGTGGACGGGTTTAAAATGATCATCGGAGATGTAGATCATATTCTCAATGAGATGGCAGAAGGCAGCTTAACGGTTTCTTCCAGCTGCGAATCCGCCTATGTAGGAGGATTTGGCGGGATTCTTCAGGCCATGACCCAGCTGCAGTCCAGGCTCAGAGATACTCTCTTAAGGATCAACCAGTCCTCTGAGGAGGTAGCATCCGGTGCCGAACAGGTATCAGCAGGCGCCCAGGCGCTCTCCCAGGGAGCAACAGAGCAGGCCAGTTCCGTGGAAGAACTGGTAGCTACCATAAGCCTTATATCTTCTCATGTGGATTTAAATGCTAAAAACGCAGAGGAAGCCACGCTCCAGGCAAAGGAGACTTCATCCCAGCTGGAAAATGGAAAAGAACAGATGAAGAGAATGACCGATGCAATGAACGAAATCAACCATACCTCCAGTGAAATCGGTAAGATCATAAAAACCATCGAAGATATTGCCTATCAGACCAACATCCTGGCTTTAAACGCAGCGGTTGAAGCCGCACGTGCCGGAGAAGCCGGAAAAGGCTTTGCCGTCGTCGCCGACGAAGTGCGCAATCTTGCATCAAAAAGCGCGGAGGCCTCGAAAAATACCGCTTTCCTCATAGAAAGCTCCGCCCAGTCGGTACAGAAGGGAACGGGAATCGCCGGTGAAACAGCGGATTCTCTGGAACGAATCGCAGCTTCTTCCGATAAAATGGCTTCCCTGATATATGATATCGCCGAAGCCTCCCAGGAACAGGCAAGCTCCATTGCCCATGTGGCGCTGGGAATCGACCAGATATCCGGCGTTGTGCAGACTAATTCCGCTACTGCAGAAGAGAGCGCAGCCACCAGCGAAGAGCTCTCCAGTCAGGCCCAGATCTTAAATGGTCTGATGGATCAGTTCCGGTTCTAATTCATACAAAACCGCTTCATAATGAATGATTAATGGCAATTAATAACCATCATTCATTATGAAGCGGTATTTTTTTATACAGATGTTCACTCTTCCAGTTCAATGGCCAGTCCTTTATCAGAATGATGAATTCTATAAATTCCTTCCTGTCCGGAAACGCCAAAATAAAAATGTTTTGCTTCCCCATCACTTTCAACTATAATGAGATAATCATAGCTGATTAACAGATTGATCAGATTATCCTCATAAAACCCACAAATTCCGTCTACATTGGAGGCGTAAAGCATGAATTTCCCAATGTATTGCATTCAACTTCATTCTTTGTCCCCTAGTTAATTTTGGATGGAAATAATATGCTAACTTTAATAGAATTTCTTCTTCCAGAAAACTTCCTCAGAAACTTCCACATTAACCTCCTGTTATTTTCTGTATCATTATTGAAGTAAATTTTGCACGTAACCATCTACTATATTGACTAAAATCGGAAAGATAACTATAATTATTAGTAATTCCATATTCAGGAAATTTAAGAAAAGATATAATATTGAATCATTATGAAATATTATGTCAAATCCGACATTTATCCAAAAATTCATGGAACAATCGTAATAAGGCAAAATAAACTAAAACCATGGAGGAACATTGTATGTTAAAAAAACAAAAGGTAGGAAACCGGCTGCTTGCTGCATTTCTCATCGTTGTATTGTTTTCAGGCTTAGCCGGAACCATCGGAATTCTGCTCATTCGGACCGTTAATGAGAAATATCATACTGAATTGCAGGATTATGGATTTGCCCAGGGCGATATCGGAAGCCTGGGACAGGCGTTTCAGGCTCACCGAGCAACAATTTTATACATAATTTTTTCGGAAGATCCTGCGGAAACTGCCAATCAGAAGGAAAACCTAAGCAAACAGATCGAAATGATAAACGAGCAAATGGAACTGGTACAGGGGCAGATGAAGACAGCCTCGGAAAAAGAGCTTTACAGCAAGCTTACAGAAAAGATGAAATCCTATGAGGCGGTCCGCAGCCATACCATTGAGCTTGCATCGACATCTCCCAAGGAGGCCATGACTACGTTCCGAAGACAGGCAGCTCCTCTGGCAGCGGAGATTGCAGATACGATCAATACCATGCTGTCAGATAAGTCAACAACCGGTGATTTAAGGTCTGCCGAGCTTTCCCGTCTGACATCCATATTCATTGCAATTATGGGCACCATCATTCTCATTTCCATTGTTACATCCGTTATCATTGCAATTGCCATTACAAGGGGGATCACCCGCCCTATTGATGAACTGAAAGCGGTTGCAGACCGGATGGCCCAGGGAGATTTAAAGTGCATCCTGGAATATCGTTCAAAAGATGAACTGGGACATCTTGCAGACAGCATGAGGACGATGATGGGGCGTTTATCCTACTATATGGATTATATTTCTTCCACCACAAGCCAGATGGCCCAGGGAAATTTTGATATTCCTCATGACTCAGAGGAATTTAAAGGGGAGTTCCGTTCCGTACAGCTCTCCATACAGAATCTTACTGATTCCTTAAATGACGTCATGGCTAAAATAACCCAGTCCTCAGACCAGGTAGCTTCAGGTGCTGAACAGGTGGCAGGCAGCGCTCAGGCTTTAAGCCAGGGTGCGACCGAACAGGCTTCCTCTATTGAAGAGCTGGCTGCTACCATCAATGATATTTCCAATAACATTAACCATAATGCGGAGAATGCAAAGGAAACAAACCAGCAGGTCAGCAATACCGCATCAGAACTGGAATTTGGTAAAACTCAGATGCAGGATCTGACAAATGCCATGGAGGATATCAGCAGCGCCTCCTCAGAAATCGGAAAAGTAATCAAAACCATAGAGGACATTGCCTTCCAGACCAATATCCTGGCCCTTAACGCAGCCGTAGAAGCAGCAAGGGCAGGAGAGGCCGGAAAAGGCTTTGCAGTTGTGGCAGACGAGGTCCGCAACCTGGCCAATAAAAGTCAGGAAGCTTCTAAAAATACTTCTGCATTAATTGAGCATACCCTGGCTTCCATTGAGGCTGGAAATCAAATTGCCAAGGAGACTGCAAAATCCATAGACCGCATTGTCCAGTCTTCCAAAGCAGCAGCGGACTTAGCCTACCAGATATCTTCCGCATCAAAGGATCAGGCAGTTGCAGTTGCTCAGGTAACTCAGGGAATTGATCAGATATCAAGCGTAATTCAAACTAATTCCGCCACATCAGAGGAAAGTGCTGCCGCGAGTCAGGAAATGGCAGGACAGGCTCAGATGCTGAAGCATTTAATCGGTAAGTTTCAGTTAAAAGTTTAAATAAAAAAGGTGTCCAAAAGCCGTAATTTGACTTTTGAGACACCTTTTAAATTTTCTGTAAATATTCAGGGTGATAATGAAAACAGGCGATTATGTAGTCAGGCCGAACCTTTCCTCCATAATGACTCTTAACCTGTCTACCGTCTTTCCTGCATCAAGGCCGTTTTCATCAATGGTTATGTCGGCATATTTTTCATAATAAGGGACCCGTTCCTCGTATAAGTCTTTTAAGGTCATTCCGTCCTTTAAGACAACTCCCCGGTCTACCAGATTACCCAGCCGTTCTTCCACGCTTTCATAGCTAAGCTTTAAATAAACCACTGTACTGATCTCTTTTAAATGCTCCATAGCTTCTTTTCCATAGATCACGCTTCCTCCCGGGGCAATGACGCTATGGCGGACATTAAGGCCGGCATTGATCCTGTTTTCCACAGCCAGAAAACCATCCTGGCCCTCTTTTTCAATAATTTCCTTTAAAAGGCGGCCTTCCTGCTCCTGAATTACAATGTCCACATCCACAAAAGAATATCCAAGACGCTTTGCCAGCAAAACACCTACTGTGCTTTTACCAGAAGCCGGCATACCGATCAGCGTAATGTTATTAAGCTTACTCGTCATTTGTTTTTCCTCCTGCCCGACGGCTTTTTTCCCGCCTTTTTCACAGAATAGCCGAAACTTCCAAGCTTTTTCCCCAATTCAAAATATTCCCCATGAGAATAGGATATAAGTCCTGCATCATTAAGGTGGAACTTCCCTTTTTCGTCCATATACCGGCTGTTTACGGTCACTCCAACCACCTCTGCCAAAAACAGGTCATGGCTTCCCAGTGGCTTGATCTCCACAACTCTGCAGGCTAAATTCACCGGGCTTTCCTCTATTCCGGGGGCTTTTACATGTTCCAGAGAACAAGGCGTCAGCCTCATTTCTGAAAATTTATCCACTTCCCTGCCGGACTTCACCCCGCAGTAATCGGTCGCCCGCACAAGATCCTTTGTCACCAGATTTACCACAAACTCTCTGGTTTCTTTTATGATTTTATAGGAATGCCGTTCCGGGCGGATGGATATAGACAGCATGGCTGGGGTGGAACATATGGTTCCTGCCCATGCCACGGTAATGATATTGGGTTTTTCCCCTTCCCTCTGGCAGCTCACCATAACCGCCGGAACCGGGTAAAGCATGTTTCCAGGCTTCCAGGAAACCCTGCTGTTTTTTACGGTCTTTATATTTTCTTTTGCTTTTCTATATTCATTGGTTTCTTTCTTCTTCATTGACGACAGCCTCCTATTCCTGAACCGCCAGCATAATGCCAGGAATCAGCTGTTTCTTTCTGGATACCACGCCGGGAAGACTTACGATATGGTCTTCTGCCGTCCCTTCCTCTTCCTCTGCGCGGAAAGCTCCAAGAACCATCTGTTTCGCTCCCTGGCCCTCACATAACAGAACCGTAGATTCCGTCAAAATGTTGGTAAGCATGAAAAACATCATGTCTACACCATGCTCTTTTCTTGCTTTTTTCATGTAAGGAGGCATACGGTCCTTCAGTTCCTCCAGTTCGCTGGCGTTTAAGGAGCTGATCTGTCCCACTCCAAAGGACACCTTACCAAGTGTGAATTTTTTGAAATCCTGATAAAAGATCTCCCCATCCGTCTTTCCCTTTAGGTTACTTCCTGCCGCAAACATAGAGGAAGCGTATTTCTCCACCTGGATCCCTGCGATATCCGCAAGGACAAGAGCTGCCTTTTTATCAGACTCAGTGCAGGTAGGGGAACGGAATAAAAGCGTATCAGAGATGATGGCGCTGCACAGAAGGCCCGCAATCTTCGGTTCAATTTCTATGTTATTTTCCATATACATCTGATATACGATAGTAGCTGTACAGCCTACCGGCTGATTGCGGAAAAATACAGGAGATATGGTTTCTACGGTACCGAGTCTGTGATGATCAATGATCTCCAGAATTTCTGCACTTTCCATGCCTTCCACCGCCTGGGTTTTCTCATTATGGTCCACCAGGATCAGACGCTTTCCTTTTGCACCAAGCAAATTCCGGCGTGAAATCATTCCCATGTATTTTCCATCTTTATCAAGAATCGGGAAATCCCGGTGGCGCTTACTTGCCATGACATCTTTTATTTCATCAATATAATCGTCTTCTTCAAAGGAAATCAACCCTTCGGTAGTCATGAAGTAGCTGATAGGAATGCTCTGATTCACCAGTCGGGCTGCCGTATATGTGTCGTAAGGGGTGGTCATTACCGTACAGCCGCGCTCCTGAGCCAGCCTTTTGATCGTCATGGATACCGCTGCTCCTTCGCATACAATGATGCAGGCCGCTTCCATCTCAATCGCACATAGCTGGGATTCATAACGGTTCCCCAGGATCACTAAGTCGCCTTTGGAAATGTAATATTCCATCATATCAGGATTGGCCGCTGCTATAAGGACCTTGCCATGATTGAAATATTCGCTCTTTCCACCAACTACCATGGCCCCTTCTAAGGTTTCCACAATATTTACATACTGGGTATTAGCCTTTGATAAAATGCTGCTGTCATAAACGTTCATATAGGACTTGGCAATATCACCTACTGTGATCAGTCCTTCTAACATCCCATCCTCGGTCACCGTCGGTATGGTGACTACATTTGCTTCCTGCATCAGTTTCCAGGCCTTTTTTAAGGACAGGTTTTTCTTTACACCCCTTGTCTTACGAATATCGATATCACGGACCTGTGTCTTCACATTTTCCACAAGCTCCGGCGCTTCCACTTCAAAATAATGGAGCACGAAT
>DEYX01000243.1 GCA_002365025.1 Hungatella sp. UBA3147
AGGGAATTTGTAATAGATGTGGAACAAATCTCAATCATGAGACTTGTGACTGCGATATTAGGTCTGCAGACCCTAGAATGGCAGTCATCCAGGATATTTTTAAAAAGTTTAAGGAGGTGTAACCATGTCTATCTGTCCAAAGAACAAATCTTCTAAAGGAAGAAGAGACAAACGTAGAGCAAACTGGAAGATGAGCGCTCCAAACTTAGTGAAGTGCAGCAAGTGCGGTGCACTTATGATGCCTCACAGAGTATGCAAGGCTTGCGGTTCTTACAACAAGAAAGAAATTATCAATGTTGAAGCTTAATTTTCTGCGGATTTTGTGGAAATAAGATTTAAACCGTGTCAGACTTAATTAGTAAATTACTTTAAAAAAAGCTGTTACTCAAGGAATTGAGTAGCAGCTTTTTTAAGTGTGACGGCATGGACTACAACCCTACTTTAACCTGGACGTATTTAAATTTGACGAGAAAGATATGTTGATTTTATGATATAAGAAAGTTGTTGCTCCTCTTATAGAAGGCTTTATAAAGTAAGCCATCTTTCAGAAGCACGGCGGCAAACGAGAGACTGACGCCGTGCTATTTTTACAATTCTTCCAGTCATAATAACTGTCATGGATTACCTTCTTATCTGGCACTATTTTCTGATTATACAAAAAAGTTTCCAAATGATTTGTAAAAAATGATAAAAAAGGCTTTACATTCGTTGTACAATATGTTAATATGCATATGTAACCGGTTACATAAAGGAGATACTAATAATGAATATACGGGATATTGCCAAAAAAGTAGGTGTTTCTTCTGCGACAGTGTCCAGAGTGATTAATCAGTCCGGATATGTAAAGGACGAAACGAAGCAGAAGGTTTTAGCTGCAATTGAAGAAGCTGATTTCGTACCGAATGCCATTGCAAGAAGTTTAAGCACCCGTGACTCTTCCAGTATCGGTGTTATTGTTCCGGATATAGCCAATGAGTTTTTTTCCAGCGTTATAAGCGGAATGGGAGAGATAGCGGTCAATAACCAGTATAACATTGTTTTGTTTGATACAGGTGAAATGCAGGAAAGGGAACATCAATACCTTCAGATGGCAGAAGGCCAAAGACTTTCCGGTTTGATTATTACCCCGGTTTCCGAGCTTGATATGGTGACTCGGGATAAGCTGATACAATTTGAAAACAAGGGAATTCCGGTGGTTTTAGTTGACCGGAATATTAAAAATTCCAGTCTGGATGGTGTTTTTGTAGAGAATGCCGCTGCTGCTTATAAAGGAGTGGAATCTTTGATCCATGCCGGACACCGAAAGATCGCAATCATTACAGGCCCCAGCACTTCTATGCCAGGGAAGGACCGGTTAAAGGGTTACAAGGCAGCCTTAATTGATTATAGGATTGAACTTAAGGAAGAGTATATTGTATCCGGAGATTTCAAGATCATCAAAGCCTATGAACGGACAAAAGAATTGCTGCGGCTTCCGGATCCGCCGACTGCGATTTTTGCTTCTAATAACCAGACCAGTCTGGGAGTCCTTAAGTATCTTACCGAGCAGAAACTTAAAATGGGCAGGGACATATCAATGGTAGGCTTTGACCAGATTGAATCTCTAAAAATAATCGATTACAGGCTATCAACCATCGAACGTGATGCAAAGAGGCAGGGATATGAAGCTATGGCAATGCTGATTGACAAGCTGTCCCATAAGGAGAGTAAAAGCTCCGGCAGGAAAATCTTTGTTCCATATCAGGTGGTGCTTCGCGGGTCAGAATTAATAAAATAGGCTGCGGTTAGCAGTTTATTTTTACCCCGGATATGTAACCGGTTACATATCCGGGGAGATAGAGAATGAAAGAAAAGAGGAGAAGAAAATGGAAATTGCAAAATTAGTGGATCACACGATGTTAAAGGCAGATGCCACATCAGAAACAATTAAAAGATACTGTTCAGAAGCAAAAGAATATGGATTTGCATCGGTGTGTGTGAATACTTGCCAGGTACCTCTCGTTGCACAGGAATTAAAAGGCAGCGGTGTCGCTGTTTGCTGCGTGGTAGGTTTCCCTTTGGGCGCAATGTTAGCTTCTGCAAAAGCTTTTGAAGCCGCCGAGGCAGTGAAGGCAGGGGCAGATGAAGTAGATACGGTAATGAACATCGGCGCCATGAAGGATAAAAATTATGATCTGGTGCGTGTCGATATAAAAGCAGTTGTAGAAGCCTCCCAGGGGAAAGTTGTAAAAGTTATTTTAGAAAACTGCCTCTTAACGAAAGAGGAAATTGTAAAAGCCTGCGAGCTTTCTATAGAAGCCGGAGCAGATTTTGTAAAAACGTCCACAGGCTTTAGCACGGGCGGTGCTGCAGCTGAAGATGTAGCACTTATGAGGCAGACCGTAGGAAACAGGGCAAAAGTAAAGGCTAGCGGAGGAATCCGTACACCGGAAGAGGCACAGGCTATGATAGAAGCCGGAGCGGACCGGATCGGAGCAGGCAACGGAATCGCCTTGCTATAAAAAAAGGAGAAGGATTATGGGGAAAAAAGTAACAGTTTTCGGTAGCTTTGTAGTGGATCTGATGGGAAGAAGCCCTTTTCTTCCGGTCCCGGGAGAAACCGTTAAAGGAAGTATTTTTAAGATGGGCCCGGGCGGCAAGGGATTCAATCAGGGGGTAGCTGCCCATAAGGCTGGGGCTGATGTGACCATGGTAACAAAGCTTGGGGAGGATGCATTCGCAGATGTGGCCTTAAATACCATGAAAACCCTGGGAATGGACACCAAGCGGATATTCCGTACCGGACAGACAGAGACCGGCTGTGCTCTGATCATGGTAGATGAAAACACCAGCCAGAATGAAATTGTTGTCATACTGGGCGCCTGTGACACGATTACAGACGAAGAAGTAGAATCTATTTCAGAATTGCTGGATCAGTCGGAATTCTTGCTGACTCAGCTGGAAACCAATATTTCTTCCGTGGAAAAAGTAATTGATATCGCATATGAAAAAGGCGTAAAAATCATTTTAAATACGGCTCCTGTACAGCCGGTCAGTGACAGCATTTTAAGTAAAGTGGATTTAATCACGCCGAATGAGGTAGAAGCTGAGATATTAACCGGGATACCGGTGGATGGGGAAGAGAATGCTGGAAGAGCTGCAGATTACTTTTTTGAAAAAGGGGTTAAAAATGTACTGATCACCTTAGGGGGAAAAGGTGTTTACTTAGCAACTCCAAAGAAGAGGGGCATACTGCCGGCTTACCGTGTCAATGCAGTAGATACGACCGGTGCTGGCGATGCGTTTAATGGCGGCCTGGTGGCAGCCTTAGCAGAAGGAAAGGATCTATGGGAGGCGGCAGCCTTTGCCAATGCATTAGCCGCTATCTCGGTACAAAGGATCGGAACCACACCGGCCATGCCCGACAGGGAAGAAATTGACTCATTTATTAAAGAGCAGGAGAAGGAGAATCGCTCATGTTAAAAACAGGAATTTTGCACCCGCAATTAGCAAGAGTCATGGCAGAACTCAGGCATATGGATATGTTGGTAATCGGAGATGCCGGACTTCCCATTCCCAAGGGAGTGGAACGGGTGGACTTGGGCTGGAAGCCGGGAAGTCCTGCTTATCTGGAGGTACTGGAAGAAATAGAAAAGTATATGGTAACGGAAAAGGCCATATTTGCAGAGGAGGCACTTGCTGTAAGCCCTGAACTACATAAGAAGGCTCTGGCTCTCTTGCCGGAAGGAATTCCGGTAGAGTATGTGCCCCATAAAGAATTAAAAAAGATGACTGAGGGGGCCAAGGCAATCATCCTGACAGGCGAATTTACTGGCTATACCAACGTAGTATTGGTCTCAGGATGCGCATATTGACCGGAATCAAAGGGGAAGTGGTGAAAACATATGGGAGGAAGGTTAGTTTTAAAACTGGAATCAATCGTAAAGACGTTTCCCGGTGTCAAGGCTCTTGACGGGGTTCATCTGGAGATCTTTGAGGGAGAAGTCCATGCCCTGTGCGGAGAAAACGGGGCAGGAAAATCTACCTTGATGAAAATAATCGCGGGAGCACAGCCTTATACTTCCGGTGCCATGTATCTGGATGACAAAGAAGTGGTGTTTCATTCTGCCAAAGATGCGGAAAAACATGGAATCGCCATGATCTATCAGGAGTTTAATATGGTACCGGAGATGTCGGTAGCAGAAAACATGTATCTTGGAAGACTTCCGGTAAGTCCATTGGGGAAAGTGGATTGGAACAGGCTGTACCAGGATGCACTGGAGAATCTGGATCATCTGGGCTTAAAATTCAGTGCAAAGACTAAGGTAAAGAATCTGTCAGTGGCAGAGGCTCAGATGACGGAGATTGCCAAGTGCCTGACCATCGGGGCAAAAATCATCATTATGGATGAGCCTACCGCTGCACTGGCAGATGAGGAAATCCAGATTCTCTTCCGGACAATTGAGGAACTGAAGAAAAAGGGAATTGCAATCATTTACATATCCCACCGCATGGATGAGATCTTTCAGATCTCAGACCGCCTTACGGTTTTCCGTGACGGAAAATTCGTTGCATCAAAAATCATTGGAGAGACGGATTATGATGATGTGGTATCCATGATGGTCGGACGCAATGTATCCAATCTGTATCCGGTAAGAGATTACAAAACCCAGGAAGTGGTATTTGAAGCCAGGAAATTAAACAGCCGTGGGGTCCATGATGTCAGCTTAAAGCTTCACAAAGGAGAAATTTTAGGGATCACAGGTCTTTTGGGTGCCGGTACCATAGAACTATCCAAGCTGATTTACGGTGCGATTCCAATGGACAGCGGAGAGATCTACGTACATGGTAAAAAGAAGGATTGTTCTTCTCCCAGAAAAGCATTAGAAGCAGGAATCGGGTTTGTCTCAGATGACAGGAAGCAGGAGGGGCTTGTTTTATTAAGAAGCATCAAAGAAAATATCTCCATGTCTTCTCTAAAAAAGCTGACAAAAGGATTCCGGCTGGATAACAG
>DEYX01000201.1:0-467 GCA_002365025.1 Hungatella sp. UBA3147
TGAAGCGCGTGGAGCACGGCGTGTTTGGCTATGGCACAGTGGAGGAGGCGTTTTTTGATTCTTTCTTTGCATGGCAGAAGAAGCATCATAATGTAGAACTTACCAGGGAAAATATAAGGTTTGCTACCGGGGTGGTGGGATCCTTATATGCGGCTGTAAGGGCATATACCAAAGAGGAAGCGTCCGTTATTATATGCCCTCCTGTATATTACCCATTTTATGATGCCATACTGAACACTGGAAGAAAGCTTGTAACCTGTGAGCTTGATAACAACAACGGTTATTATACCCTGGATTTTGAAAAGTTTGAGAAGGAAATCATGGACAACAAGGTAGAGATGTTCATCCTGTGTTCCCCCCATAACCCTGTAAGCCGGGTATGGTCAGAGGAGGAACTGGATACCATGTTCAGCATCTGCCGCAGACATGGGGTGCTGGTGGTTTCCGATGAGATTCATCAGGATTTT
>DEYX01000201.1:682-4698 GCA_002365025.1 Hungatella sp. UBA3147
GATGAGATTCATCAGGATTTTGCCTATGAGGGGAAGAAGTTCGTATCCTCCGCCCTGGTCGGGGACGGTAAGTATAAGGATATTCTGATTACCTTAAATGCAGGTTCCAAGACATTTAACTTAGCCGGGCTGATCCACTCCCATGTAATCATATTTGACAAACCGTTGATGGAAACCTATGATGCATACATCAAAAGCATCGGTTCACCGGAAGTCAACCTCATGGGTGTGGCAGGAGTGGAGGCCGCTTTCCGGGGAGGAGAAGAATGGCTGGAGAATGTGAAGGCACTGATTATTCACAATTACAATTATATGAAACAAGAGTTTGCAAGAGAGCTTCCGGAGATCGTGGTTACGCCTCTTGAAGGAACATATCTGTCCTGGATTGATTTAAGAGGCTATCTCACAGGGGAAGAGACTGCCGGTTTTATCCAGAACAAGTGCCGTCTTGCCTGCGACGTTGGGGAATGGTTCAGCCTCATGGCACACGGGTTTATCCGGATTAACCTGGCTACTGATACAAAGAATGTTGTTACTGCTGTTGAGAGCATTATTAAAAACATTAAAGAAAAGGTGGGGGAATAAATGGCTGTTTATATTAGTGTAATCTGTTTTTTAATCTATCTGGGTGTTCTGTTTGTATTACAGAAAAAAGGCAAATCTTTTAATGTACGTGTAATAGCCGGTCTGTTCGGCGGTATTATATTTGGTGCGATCTTAAAGACAGTGGCAGATGATGCAGCGGTTTCTGAGAGTCTGCGCTGGATCAGCCTGGTGGGTACTGCATACACCAAGCTTTTAAAGATGATGGTCATCCCGCTGATTTTTGTATCCATCGTGTGTGCTATCATAAACCAGAAGTCAGGCAAGAACCTTGGTAAGATTACAGCTCTTGTACTGGTAATTCTCCTGTCCACGGCAGCAATTTCAGCAGTGGTAGGTGGTGTTACAGCTGCTGCATTTGGCGTCAGCGCGGAGGGACTGGAGATCGGTGAGGCTGAGAGTAAGAAGACTTCCCAGCTGGAAGAGAAGGCTAAAGAGGGCCTTTCCATTGAAGATACCATTATCGATATCATTCCATCCAACCCGATTTATGCCCTGACCGGACAGGGAAGCAATGCAACTCTTTCCGTAGTGCTCTTTGCAGCATTCCTGGGAATCGGAGTGATCGGGGTACGGACCTATGCCCCGGAACAGGCGGAGTTTTTCGGGAAACTGATGAATTCACTGAATACCTTGGTGGTGGAAGTGGTCATGATGATTATTATGCTGACGCCATTCGGCATCTTTTCATTGATGACCAAGACCATTGCAGGAAGTGACTATACCAGTATCCTGCGGCTTGTAACTTTTGTTCTTGCTTCCTATACAGCTATATTTATCATGTTCATCATTCACGGACTGATACTGGCTGTCGTGGGAATCAGCCCTCTTACATATTTTAAGAAGGCCATGACAACCCTTGTATTTGCATTTACCTCCCGTACCAGTGCAGGAACCCTGCCGCTGACCATCAGGACCTTAACAGATGAGATGGGTGTGGATAACGGAGTTTCAAACCTGGCAGGTTCCCTCAGTACCTCCATCGGACAGAACGGCTGCGCGGCTATTTATCCTGCCATGCTGGTAGTCATGGTGGCTCCTGCTGTGGGCCAGCAAATTACCCCTTCTTTCTTCATTCTGATGGTAGTCATCATCACGTTTGCTTCCATTGGTATCGCCGGTGTAGGCGGCGGCGCAACCTTTGCAGGTATCACCGTGTTATCCGCACTTGGACTTCCGGTTGGCCTCGCAGGTCTGCTGGTAGGAATTGAGCCTGTCATCGACATGGCCAGGACTGCCCTGAATGTCAGCGACGGTATGGTGACCGGATTAGTAGCTGCAAAACTGACCAACAATATAGATATGACAGTATATAATGACAAGTCGCTGAACCTGGAAAAGAAGCCGTCTTCGGCAAAGGGAAATTCATAAGAAAATAATTATAAAGGATGTGTGATCATGGGTAAACGTGTTCTTGTTGTGGGAGGTGTTGCCGGCGGTGCTTCCGCCGCAGCCAGAATCAGGCGTCTGGATGCAGATGCGTCCATAACCATATTTGAACGGGGAGAGCATGTATCCTTTTCCAACTGCTCACTTCCCTATTATTTAAGCAGGACCGTGGAGGATAAGGATCATCTGGTGCTGATGACTCCTGAGGGATTTGAGAATTCCTATGATATCGAGGTGCGTGTTAACAGTGAGGTGTGCGGCATTGACCGCACCCTTAAGAAAATACGTATTAAAGACAGTGTATCCGGCCGGGAATATGAAGAATCATATGATGAGCTGGTACTTTCGCCAGGATCATATCCTATCCGGCCTAAGTCAATCGTGGGAGTGTCTCTCCCTCATGTATTCACAGTGCGCAATGTGAATGATATTGCAGATCTGGATCAATATGTTGCCAGAGAAGATATACGCAGTGTGGTTGTAATAGGAGGCGGCTTTATCGGCCTTGAAGTGGCGGAAAATCTGAAATCTGCAGGAAAGCAGGTAGCTGTGGCAGAGGCCGCCAGCCAGATCATGGCACCTTTTGATCATGATATGAGCCAGATTCTGCAAAAAGAGCTCTATGATCAGGGTGTGGAACTGGCTGTGGGTGACGGTGTTAAGGCTATCACAGAGGATACGGTAACCTTAAACTCTGGCAGAGAGCTGCCCTGCGATGCAGTGGTGCTCTCCATTGGTGTACTGCCGGAGACAGAGCTGGCAAAGCAGGCAGGCTTAGAAATCGGTGAGACCGGTGCAATCAAGGTCACACCGGATTACCGCACCAGTGACCCGCATATCTATGCAGTGGGCGATGCCATCGAAGTATACCAGCGTCTGACCCACAAACCAACCAGGCTCCCTCTGGCTGGTCCGGCTCTGCGTCAGGCAAGGGCAGCCGCTGATGCCATGTATGGCATGTCCACCAGGAATAACGGAGTCATTGGTTCCTGTGCTGTCAGGCTGTTCGGGTTGAATGCTGCTGCCACAGGTTTAAATGAGAGAACCGCAAAAGCAAATAATATACCATGTGATTCTGTCTACACCATGGCCATGGATAAGGTAGGCCTGATGCCCGGCAGTTCCCCCATGCACTTTAAGCTTGTATTCGAGATACCCACAGGAAGGGTCCTGGGAGCCCAGGCCATCGGCAAGGGCAATGTAGACAAACGGATCGACGTTATCGCGACCCTTATTGCCATGAACGGTACACTGGAGGACTTAAAAGAACTGGAACTCTGTTACTCACCGGTGTTCGGCACAGCAAGGGATGTGGTTAATCTGGCTGCGCTGGTGGCACTCAATGTCCTGCACGGTGTCTCGAAACAGGTTCATGTAAGTGAAGTGCGGGAACTGGTGGAGAGCAAAGCATGCATCATCGATGTGAGAGGCCGTGATGAGTTTGAGATGGGCCATCTCATTGGAGCCGTGAATATCCCCTTAGGTGAGCTCAGGCAGCGTGTATCAGAAATTCCTCATGACAGGCCGGTATACTTACACTGCAGAACCAGCCAGAGAAGCTATAATGCCTCCATGGCGTTAAAAGGCCGCGGTTTTGACAATATCATTAATATTTCTGGCTCCTTCCTGGGAATCAGTTATTATGAATACTTTACGGATATGACTACGGGACGGGAGAAGATACTAACGGAATATAATTTTTTATAAATGCTGTATATAAAAACAGACGGTATACCCTGGGATGACGGGCATACCGTCTGTTTTTATGGGGCGTGAGCGGCCGCTTGCCGCTTGTTAAGTTTACTTAAAGCCCTGCCCGCCTCCGTAAAGAAGATTGTATGGGTTTCCTGCCTATAAAGATTTACTTAAGGAGAATTATGGAAGAGAAAAAATTGGCTATACTTTCTATATAATTCAAATATAGCAGGAAAAATGGAGGAACGTATATGAGAATTCCAAAGCACATCGGGATCATACCAGACGGCAACCGCCGCTGGGCCCTTGGAAAAGGAATGGGAAAAGAG
>DEYX01000279.1 GCA_002365025.1 Hungatella sp. UBA3147
CCATGTACATCGGTGAGGTAACACCTGATGGATATGCCGTTGGCGGAGATGGAGCCTGGCTGCAGTAAGGATACGATGAAAAGCAGCAGTTTTCGTTTACTGGAAAGGGAAAGTGTGCATATCCTTTGCTTTCCCTTTCTATAAAGAAATCCTGACAAAGCACAATTGAAAAAGGGGATAATAAACCTATGATAAAAAGCGAAGAAATGCAGAGCATCTGCCGCAGCATGACTGTAACAGACCGGGTCAGTACGATGCTCATCTGTTTTCATGGAAAAAAGGAGGGAAATTTATATGGTGAAATTCTTAACTGCTATATAGAAGGACCTGTATGGTTTTCCGATATAGGTGATTTAATGCTGAAGCTGGATGAGATATGCGACTGGGTTGGAACTCCCCAGCCTACCACTAATCCAAGGTTTCTTAATAAAAAAATGTCAGAAGAATATGCACACAGAACCAAAGGAAAAAACAAAATACCAGTAAAGGCAAAAATTCAGCTGCAGGATAGTTTGACCCTAAGTAGCCGTGCGGTTCATGCAAAAGAAACATTGATTGTCAAAATAGAACATCGCCAGAACGCAAGTTTGCAGGGAATAGTGGCCGGAAGACTGACATCCAGAAATTATGTAGCATTCCGAAGCGCTTTAGAGCTGATGCGCATGATAAGAGAGATTGCAGTAAGAACGTAAGATACGGAAATGGACCATAGGGTCCTATGTGATAAATATTATAAAGCCCGGAGAAAAGAAAATCTTCACCGGGCTTTCCTGCTGGGATTTGTATTACTGAACGAGGTAGATTTCTGCACTCCTGGTGCCATAAGCACGGGTCTCGCCATGAGTATTGAAGAATATATCAATGTGGTTCCCTTTGACTCCGCCTCCGCAATCCTCTGCCGTATAGACGACTCCGTTTATCATGATGCGGCTGCCGTAAGGAATGACCCTTGGGTCAACAGAGATGGTATGGTTTGCGGTTGCAATGGTTCCAGTGCTGGTACGTCCTCCCCAGCCTCCGGAGCATTTGCGGCAGGAGCAGTAGGCCGTGGTTTTAAAAACTCCCAGGGAACGAAGAGTGGAGGTGCTGTTTTGAAGACTTGCGGCAGCGGCAGCACCTACCCCATGTACTCTGGTACCGGAAAGCTTCTGACCTCCTGTATAGGCCTCGACCAAATAGGTGCCGTCTCCGTAGGAACTCCAGGGAACCGGCATTTCAAAGCCATAATTACCAGTTCCGTTTGATACAAGATCCTCCCGGTACTTGGAGGCGGTGGTGGTTAGTTCTGCTACGACCTGTCCGTTAGACTGATTGGTAATGACAATCTTTACTTCTGCCGCAGAGTTTGGATCAGAACTGTTTAGGGCCCAGCCCCTGACGTTGTTCTCATCAGCATTGTCAATAATGCCTGCTGTCTGGGCCGCCAAAACGTTCCATGCACTTATTAAGAAAAATGTCATCATTAGTAAGGTTCCGAGGAACCAGTGAATTCGGTTTGTTTTACTCATATTACAAATACTTCCTTTCTTTTTTACAATCTGTAACAAGTTTTAATATATTTATAATTATATGTAACAGATTTGTAATAAATGAGGTACAAGTAAACATTTTACACATTTTTCCAATTTTGTCAAGGTTAAGACGAAAAAAACCGCAGATGCAGTGAATTAATTCACTGTTCTGCGGCTTCATATGGGCATTTCCTACTGTTCAATGACTGCAAATAATTCTTTTGTCTGCCTTCCAAAATCCAGCGCTTCCCTGCGGCTTGCAAAGAAAATATCGATTTTATTTCCCTTTACGCCGCTTCCGATATCTTCAACGGTATAAACGATGTCGTCGATCATGACCTTTGTTCCAAGCGGAAGAAGTGTGATATCTGCAGATATGGTATGCTGCGGCTGCGGTATCGTGCCGGAATAGGTACGGCTCTGTTTGCCGTTGCTTTCGCCAGGACAATATGCAGTGGCGGAGAAGAGTCCCAGGGATTCACCCTTTTGATAAACCGGTTTTGCCGGTTCTTCCGGCTTTACAGGTTCGGTTTCTTTTTTCTTAATGCCAGGTCCGATTTCCTCAGTACTGGCTGATGCCGTCTGATTTTCCGTGCTGGTTTGTATGGTTTGGTGATCCGTTCCAGAGTTTTCGGACTGTACTTGATTTACGGTTTGGTCATTTCCTGTAGTCTCGGCTGCCAGTGCAGTTGTAGACAACAGCAGGATACAAAGAAGTGTCAGGAATCCGGTGATCCTCTTTTTCCCTGAAAAACTATTCATAATTTACCTCCAAATGGATCAATCGGATATGCAGGCATATCCAGTTGATTCACAAGCTCAAGGTTGTAAGACATCTTTCCTTCAACCTTACCTCGCAATTGTGTTGTTATGGTGTCTAATTACCATTATATTACAAAAGTGTTAAAAGTCAAGAAAATAATGTCAACAGCTTTGTAATATTTCATTTAGAATTAAGGAAAAATGTACAAACAGGACATAAAAACTTCATCAAAAAGTTTTTAGGAATGTATTGACAAAAGTAGAAAAAAAGAATATATTATGAAAAGAAGATGTTAGCACTCCCAAACGTTGAGTGCTAACAAAAAAGACTCAGAAAGGAAGTGGGGCAGTTTGAGTGACAGAGATCAGCTGGATGAGCGGAAAGTAACTATATTAAAAGCCATCATCAAAACTTATCTGGAAACCGGAGAACCGGTAGGTTCCCGTACCATATCAAAGTATACGGATTTGAACTTAAGTTCTGCTACCATCCGGAATGAGATGTCTGATCTGGAGGAGCTGGGATATATCATGCAGCCTCACACCTCCGCCGGAAGGATTCCTTCAGACAGAGGATACCGCTTTTATGTGGACCAGATCATGCAGGAAAAAGAAGAGGAAGTCACTGAGATCAAGGATATGATGTTAAAGCGTGTGGACCGGGTAGAACTTTTGCTAAAACAGATGGCAAAGCTTCTCGCCCAGAACACCAATTACGCTGCAATGATCAGCGCGCCCCAATTCCACCGGAACAAACTGAAGTTTATCCAGCTCTCCAAGGTTGATGAAGAAAAGCTTCTTGTAGTGATCGTGGTGGAGGGAAATATCATTAAGAATACCATGATTCCCATTCATACGGAATTAGATGACGAAGGACTTCTGAATCTTAACATTCTTCTTAACAATGCCCTTAACGGGCTGACCATAGAGGAGATCAATCTTGAAGTGATCAGCAGGATGAAGGATCAGGCGGGACCCCACTGTGATGTGGTGGACCGGGTTCTGGGCGAGGTGGCTGCCGCTATCCGGGGTGATGATGAAGACCTTCAGATTTATACCAGCGGGGCCACGAACATTTTCAAGTATCCGGAGTTAAGTGACGGAGAAAGGGCCAGTAAGCTTATCGGTACGCTGGAACAGAAGGATCTTTTGCAGGGGCTGATTGATGATATGAACAGCTCGGAGAGCGGATCCGGAATCCAGGTATACATCGGCGATGAGACACCTGTTAAGGCAATGAAGGATTGCAGCATTGTAACCGCCAACTATGAACTGGGCGAAGGCTTAAGGGGTACCATTGGAATCATTGGTCCGAAACGGATGGATTATGAAAAGGTTCTCAGCACATTGCGTAATCTCATGACGCAGCTGGATACCATTTTGAAAAAAGATGAAAGGTAAAGGGTAGAGCATTGAGCAAGGAAGATGTGAAAACAGATGAGAATCTGGCAGATGAGACTGTTCATACAGAGGATGCCGTTTTCGCTGAAAAAGAAATAGAAGGTGCAGAAGCCTGCGGGGACGATGGAACCCAGGAACATGTTCCGGAAGAAGAAATGGCTGAAGAGGGTTCCAAAGAAGAATCCGGAAAAAAGGGCCTTTTCGGAAAAAAGAAAGAGAAGAAAGACCCTAGGGATGAAAAAATAGAGGATCTGACAGACCGCCTTCAGAGGTCCATGGCTGAATTTGATAATTACCGCAAGAGAACAGAAAAAGAAAAGTCAGCCATGTTTGAAATCGGAGCAAAGGATATCGTTGAACGGATCCTTCCGGTAGTTGATAATTTTGAAAGAGGCCTGGCAGCCATATCTGAGGAGGAAAGAAACGCTCCTTTTGCAGATGGAATGGAAAAGATATATAAACAGCTTATGAAAACGCTGGAAGAAGCCGGCGTAAAACCCATTGAAGCGGTTGGAATGCCTTTTGATCCCAATTTCCATAATGCAGTAATGCATATTGAAGATGAGTCACTGGGTGAAAATATAATCTCCCAAGAGCTTCAGAAGGGTTACACTTACCGTGACAGCGTGGTAAGGCATTCCATGGTGCAGGTGGCTAATTAGTAAGATAGCATCAGGAAGCGGATAATACATTCCAGGTATACCTTAAGCCTAATATAGGCAGGAAAAAGGTAATCATTTATATTTTGTTTATTAAATAGGAGGAAAAAACTATGGGCAAGATCATTGGTATTGACTTAGGTACAACAAATAGCTGCGTGGCCGTTATGGAAGGCGGTAAACCAGTTGTTATTCCAAACAGCGAAGGCGTAAGAACCACACCATCCGTTGTAGCATTTACAAAGAACGGAGAGAGGTTAGTCGGCGAGCCCGCTAAGCGTCAGGCAGTAACTAACTCTGACCGTACCATCTCTTCCATCAAAAGACATATTGGTACAGACTACAAGGTAGCGATTGACGGAAAAAATTACAGTCCTCAGGAAATTTCTGCTATGATCCTTCAGAAATTAAAAGCAGATGCAGAGGCTTATTTGGGAGAAAAAGTAACCGAAGCGGTTATTACCGTACCGGCATATTTTAACGATGCACAGCGTCAGGCAACCAAGGATGCAGGTAAGATTGCAGGTCTTGATGTAAAGCGTATCATCAACGAGCCGACAGCAGCAGCTCTGGCTTATGGACTTGACAATGAAAAAGAGCAGAAGATCATGGTATATGACTTAGGCGGCGGTACCTTCGACGTTTCCATTATTGAAATCGGCGACGGTGTCATCGAAGTTCTCTCCACCAACGGCGATACCCGTCTGGGCGGTGATGATTTTGATAACCGTGTCACCCAGTGGATGGTAGATGAATTTAAGAAGGCAGAGGGCGTTGACTTATCCGGCGATAAGATGGCTATGCAGAGATTAAGAGAAGCTGCTGAGAAGGCAAAGAAGGAATTATCCTCTGCAACGACCACCAACATCAACCTTCCGTTTATCACTGCTACTTCAGAAGGACCAAAGCATCTGGATATGAACCTGACCAGAGCAAAATTTGATGAGCTGACATTAGATCTCATCGAGCGCACTGCGGTTCCGGTACAGAATGCATTAAGAGATGCGGGCATTACTGCATCAGAATTAGGAAAAGTATTGTTAGTAGGCGGATCTACCCGTATGCTGTCTGCACAGGAGAAAGTAAAACAGCTGACAGGCAAGGAGCCTTCCAAGTCCTTGAACCCGGATGAATGTGTTGCCATCGGAGCCAGCATCCAGGGCGGTAAGCTTGCAGGTGATGCAGGCGCAGGCGATATCCTGCTTCTGGATGTAACTCCCCTTTCCTTATCCATTGAGACCATGGGCGGTGTTGCTACCAGACTGATCGAAAGAAATACGACGATCCCCACAAAGAAGAGCCAGATCTTCTCCACAGCGGCTGATAACCAGACAGCGGTTGATATCCACGTGGTACAGGGTGAGAGACAGTTTGCAAGAGATAATAAGACATTAGGCCAGTTCCGTCTGGATGGAATTCCACCTGCAAGAAGAGGCGTTCCTCAGATCGAAGTCACTTTTGATATTGATGCCAATGGTATCGTAAATGTTTCCGCTAAGGACTTAGGAACAGGCAAGGAACAGCATATTACCATTACATCCGGCTCCAACATGTCTGATTCTGATATTGATAAGGCAGTTAAGGAAGCAGCTGAATATGAGGCTCAGGATAAGAAACGTAAGGAAGGCATTGACGCAAGAAACGATGCAGACTCCATGGTATTCCAGACAGAGAAGGCTCTGCAGGAAGTAGGAGACAAGATCGATGCAAACGATAAGGCAACTGTGGAAGCGGACTTGAATGCATTAAAAGAGGCAGTTAACAGAGCTCCAATCGATGATATGACGGATGCTCAGATTGAAGATATCAAGGCAGGCAGAGAAAGACTGATGAACAGTGCTCAGGCTTTATTTGCAAAAGTTTATGAGCAGGCTCAGGGCGGAGCCCAGGGCGCAGGACCTGACATGGGAGCAGATAATGCAACCTATCAGGACAGCGATGTAGTTGACGGCGATTACAAAGAGGTGTAAACTAGTCTGGTCAGCAGACAGGACTTTTGGAAAAGTGTTGTAGCGATACAGCACTTTTTCCGAATTTCTTCAGGCAAGAGTTCCTCAGCAAAGACGAGAGAAGACAAAGGCTTTCAGTTGCCCTGATGGGTATTTGGGAACTTAGCCGTTCGGTGAGCCGAAGGTGAATCGAATTTTCTTAATCTATGAAAGGTAGACCTAAGATGGCAGAGAGTAAGAAAGATTATTATGAGACCCTGGGCATTCCAAAAGATGCGGATGATGCAGCGATTAAGAAGGCTTACAGGGCATTAGCTAAGAAATACCATCCTGACACAAATCCCGGAGATGCTGCGGCTGCTGAGAAGTTCAAGCAGGCTTCCGAGGCCTACAGTGTCCTTAGCGATCCTGATAAGAGACGCCAGTATGACCAGTTCGGTTCTGCTGCCTTTGACGGAAGCGGGGGAGCAGGCGGCTTTGGCGGCTTTGATTTTAGCGGAGCGGACATGGGAGATATATTCGGAGATATATTCGGAGATATCTTTGGCGGAGGACGTAGCAGCGCCCGTTACAATGGGCCATCTAGGGGAGCCAATGTCAGAACCAGCATCCGCATCACCTTTGAGGATGCGATTTTTGGCTGCGAGAAGGAGATTGAGATCAATTTCAAGGAAGAGTGTTCCTCTTGTCACGGAAGCGGCGCAAAAGCAGGAACCTCACCTGTTACATGTCCTAAATGTAATGGAAAAGGAAAGATCATGTATACCCAGCAATCCTTCTTCGGACAGATACAGAATGTTCAGACTTGTCCGGACTGCGGAGGCAGCGGGAAAATCGTTAAGGATAAATGCCCGGATTGCTATGGCGGCGGATACATTACAAAAAGAAAGAAATTTAAAGTCACCATTCCGGCAGGAATTGACAACGGACAGTCCGTGCGTCTTGCAGGCGCAGGTGAACCCGGAACCAATGGCGGTGAGAGAGGCGATCTGCTGGTAGAGGCAGTTGTATCCAACCATCCGATTTTCAAACGCCAGGATACCAGCATTTTCTCAACAGTACCGGTTTCCTTTGCAAATGCTGCCTTAGGTGGAAACATCCGGATCAAGACCGTGGATGGAGAAGTGGAATACGAAGTGAAGCCAGGTACCCAGACGGATACCAAGGTACGCTTAAAAGGAAAGGGTGTTCCTTCCCTGCGCAACCGGGCCATTCGGGGCGATCATTTTGTCACTTTGGTAGTTTCAGTGCCGGAGCGTATGACAGAAGTTCAAAAAGAGGCGCTTCGTAAGTTTGACGAAGCCATGAACGGCACAGTAGAAGGTGACAAACATAAAAAGAAGGGAATCTTTAAATAAGGATTCCGGAAGGTACATGGTTTTAAATGGAGGGGAACGTATGGGAAGGTTTGCAAAAAAACTGGCCCTGACAGCCGTTGTGATATGGATAGCAGCTTTATTTCCCGCGGCAGTCATGGCCGCAGACGGGCAGTCTGTCCGGGATTTTCCAGGCTGGAACGGCACGGGTACAAAAAACAAAGGGCCGATTGAAGGAAGTGTATCCTTTGACTGCTGGGATGACGATGATGATGATGATGATGGTCCGGGGGTCTACAGCTATCAGAGAGGCTGGCGTTACAGTCCTTCCGGCTGGTGGTTTCAGTATAGTGACGGGAGCTGGCCCTCTAACTGCTGGAAGTATATCGATGGCAGATGGTACCGGTTTAACCGGGAAGGTCATATGCTGACCGGCTGGTATACAGATGAGGGAGGCCTCCGGTATTACTTAAATCCGGTGGATGACGGCACTTTGGGTACGATGAGGATAGGCTGGCAGATTGTAGATGGAAAGGCTTATTACTTTAATACCATGTCCGATGGTTATAAGGGAAGGTTGCTTACCAATACGACCACTCCTGACGGATATAAGGTGGGTGCTGACGGCTCCTGGATTCAGTAAACTTGATTGAATGGTTTTTAAGAGGTATGGCGGAGATTTACTGCTGTACCTTTTTCTCATTATGGAGAACTGAGAAAGCTTTTTACATAAAAAACAAAGGACGCACCACACGGCTGAAATGCATCGGCCATGAAGTGCGTCCCCTGTTTTCATTACAAAAATTTTTGCTTTGTAATTTGTGAAAATAGTTCCTGTTCCAATTCCAATCGCTCAGGCGGGTGTGATGGGGTGTAATGCATCAAGGAATTTCGTTTACTTGATATTTTTTTGCCCTTGCGATCAGAACGAAACAAAAGTTATTTTCATCCGTTCAATTAGTTAATGCAACAGCATCAGATTTTATTGCATCTTTTTTAAAAAAAATATTTTTTTTTATAAATTACGGAATAACCCTTGAAATTTCGTACATGTTAGACGCTTGCAAGCGATTTCATTGTATGTTATGATATCTTGTGATTTAAAACTGAGAGCAAAACGTTCATATACTATAATGAGAAAGTCCGGTTCCCGGATGCCAAGGAAAGGAAACTGCCTATGTACCAATATCTGATCGTGTGTCCTCTTGTTTTTCTTGCGGGTTTTGTAGATTCCATTGCAGGAGGCGGAGGACTTATATCCCTTCCGGCATATCTGGCAGCAGGGGTACCTCCTCATTTGGCCATTGGTACCAATAAACTGGGTTCCACCATGGGAACAGTGATTTCTACGGCCAGGTACGCAAAGGGCGGCTATATTAAAGTAAAGCTGTCTCTGCTTGCCGCACTTTTTGCTGTGGTTGGTTCTGTGATCGGAGCCCACTTATCCATGCTTGCCAGTGAGCGGCTATTAAAGGGCATGATGCTGGCGGTGCTACCGGTTGTTGCCTTTTATGTTCTTAAGAATAAAAACCTGGGAAATCAGGAGGAGATCAGCAGCCTGCCTGAAAAAAAGATGCTTTTAATCAGCATAGGTGCAGCACTGGTCATCGGATGCTATGACGGCTTTTACGGACCAGGTACGGGAACCTTTTTACTGCTGATTTTAACCGGATTTGCTAAAATGGATGTCAGGAGCGCATCAGGCACCACGAAAGTGATTAACCTGTCCTCCAATATTGCAGCATTGGCGACTTTTTTAATAAATGGAAAGGTTTTGATCCCCTTAGGACTGGCATCAGGACTTTTCTGCATAGCAGGCCATTATATCGGATCAGGCCTTGTAGTAAAGAATGGATTAAAGATTGTGCGCCCGGTGGTTTTAGTGGTGCTTTTGTGTCTGTTTATCAAAATTATAAAAGGATAGGGAATTACTATGAAATGGAAAAAATTTACACTGACTACCACGACAGAAGCCGTGGATTTAGTCAGCAGCATGTTTGATGAAATCGGAATAGAAGGTATTGAAATAGAAGATAACATCCCTCTTACGGAGGCGGAGACAAAAGGAATGTTTATCGATATTCTGCCGGAGCTTCCGCCCGATGAGGGTGTTGCAAAGGTCAGCTTCTATCTGGAGCCGGATTCTGACATCGACGGCATGTTAAAACGTGTGAAAGAAGGGCTTTTGGAACTTTCCATGTTCACGGATTTAGGGGAATGTACCATTTCGTCCGGTGAGACCGAGGATAAGGACTGGATCAATAACTGGAAACAGTATTTTAAGCCGTTTACTGTGGATGATATCCTGATCAAACCGACCTGGGAGGAGATTCCAGAGGAGCACAAGGACAAGCTTTTGATTGAGATCGATCCTGGAACTGCCTTTGGAACCGGACAGCACGAGACGACCCAGCTTTGTATCCGTCAGCTGCAAAAATATATTACTCCGGAGACTACCCTCCTTGACGTGGGAACCGGAAGCGGCATTCTGGGAATCACTGCCTTAAAGCTGGGTGCCAAAGAAGTATTTGGAACAGACCTTGATGAAAATGCCATTATTGCTGTTAAGGAAAATATGGAAGCCAATGATATCCCTATGGATAGGTTTTTAGTATTACAGGGCAATATTATTGATGACAGGGCGGTACAGGAGAAAGCAGGCTATGAAAAATACGATGTAGTGGTGGCTAATATTCTGGCGGACATCATCATCCTTCTTCAGCAGGAAATTTCAGTCCATATGAAAAAAGACGCTATTTTCATTACTTCCGGTATCATTAACATGAAGGAAGAGTCTGTGAAGAAAGCATTTGAGGAAAATGAAGCCTTTGAGCTTGTGGAAACCACCTATCAGGGCGAATGGGTTTCGATAACAGTCAGGAAGAAATAGGAAGAGGAACGGGGAAAAGGATGTATCACTTTTTTGTTAATCCGGATCAAATCGGAGCAGAGACAATCCGGATCACGGGACCGGATGTGAATCATATTAAGAATGTCCTGCGGATGGGCGCCGGAGAACAGGTTTTAATCAGCAATGGCATAGACAAAGATTATCTGTGTGAGATTCTGGAAGTGGCTTCACTGGAAGTTACGGCCAAAATCCTGTCTGTAGATGAGGGGGGCGCTGAGCTTCCTGCCAGGCTCTACCTGTTTCAGGGACTTCCAAAGGGTGATAAAATGGAGTTGATTATCCAAAAGGCTGTGGAACTTGGCGTATACCAGATTATTCCGGTGCAGACCAAACGGGCTGTGGTGCGGTTGGATAAAAAGAAAGAAGAAACAAAGCTTCGCCGCTGGATGGCGGTATCAGAAAGCGCAGCCAAGCAGTCCAAGCGGCTTATCATACCGGAGGTCACCGGTGTCATGACCTTTCAGGAGGCTCTTACCTTTGCAAAGGATCTTGATATAACGGTCATCCCGTTTGAACACGCAAAGGATATGGCGGAGACGAAGGAAATCCTGTCAGCCATTAAGCCGGGAATGAGCGCGGGGATATTTATCGGACCGGAGGGAGGCTTTGAGGATTCAGAAATGGAACTTGCAAAGAATTTCGGAGCAAAACTGATTACCCTTGGAAAACGGATCCTGAGGACGGAAACCGCCGGCCTTGCCATTGTATCCGTGCTGGCCTTCCAGCTGGAAGACTGACAGGGTCTGGAGAAACAACTTACGGATATCCCTTTTGCCCGGAAATACGGACAACAAGAGGAACGCCTTTCAGGCATACCTTTACACCCGATAAAGCGGGGGGGGCACTGTCCCAAGAGCATGGACAGGGAAGAGGAAAGGAATGAGCCATATATGGAAGCTTATTTTGATAATTCGGCGACAACCAGAGTGTTGGAACCGGTAAGAGATATTGTTGTAAAACTCATGACGGAGGACTACGGGAATCCTTCCGCCAAGCATAAAAAGGGAATGGAAGCGGAACAGTATATTAAGGAAGCAGCGGAGATCATAGCCGGGACCTTAAAAGTTGCCCCAAAGGAGATCGTTTTCACCTCCGGCGGTTCAGAATCCAACAATATGGCCCTGATTGAGACTGCTATGGCCAATAAAAGGGCGGGAAACCACATCATCAGCACCGGCATAGAACATGCCTCAGTATATAATCCTCTGGCATTTTTAGAGGAACAGGGCTTTTCGGTGACTTACCTTCCTGTAGATGCCCATGGACATATCCGTCTGGAAGAGCTGGAGGCGGCAATCCGTCCGGAAACCATTCTGGTTTCCATCATGTATGTAAATAATGAAATCGGTGCGGTGGAACCCATCGAAGCCATTTCGAAGATCATAAAAAAGAAGAATCCGTCCATCCTGTTTCATGTGGATGCCATTCAGGCATACGGAAAGTTTGTCATCCGTCCAAAGCGCCAGGGGATTGATCTTTTATCCGTCAGCGCCCATAAGATACATGGACCAAAAGGCATTGGATTTTTATACATTGACCAGAAGGTGAAAATAAGGCCTTTGATTTATGGAGGCGGCCAGCAGAGAGGCATGCGTTCCGGTACGGAAAATGTTCCTGGAATTGCAGGCATGGGAGTGGCGGCTAAAATGATGTATACGGATCATGGAGAGAAGATGCAGTCCATGATCACTCTTAAAGATTATATGATAGGCAGGCTTTCGGAGATCGATGGCGTTACGGTAAACAGCCTGCCCGGCGATTTATCAGCTCCTCAGATCGTAAGCGCAAGCTTTTTAGGAGTCCGAAGCGAAGTGCTTTTGCATGCTCTGGAAGATAAGGATATTTACGTGTCCTCCGGGTCTGCCTGTTCTTCCAACCATCCGGCTGTCAGCGGAACATTAAAGGGAATCGGTGTTAAACCTGAGCTTCTGGATTCCACGCTGCGGTTCAGCTTCGGGATTTATAATACCAAAGAGGAAGTAGATTACTGCATTGATGTACTTAAGGAGCTTTTGCCTGTTTTAAGACGGTATCAGAGAGGCTGAGATTACAGAAAGAAATACCCTTCGGGTATACCTTTATGCCCTAATATAACGGGCAGGAAAGAGGAAGGATAACAGATGCAATATCAATCATTTTTAATTAAATATGCAGAAATCGGGGTGAAAGGAAAGAACCGTTATCTGTTCGAGGATGCCCTGGTGACTCAGATCCGCCATTCCTTAAAGAGGGTGGATGGCGATTTTATAGTTTCCAAGGAATCAGGACGCATTTATGTAAATGCAGAGTCAGAATATGATTTTGATGAGGTCATTGAAGCGTTTAAATGTATCTTCGGCATTGCCGCCATCTGCCCTATGGTTCAGGTGGATGACAATGGATACGAGGATTTAAAGAAACAGGTGCAGTCTTATGTAGATGAATTCTACGAGGATAAGAATTTTACCTTTAAGGTCAATGCCCGCAGAGGAAATAAGAAATATCCGGTAAATTCTGAACAGATCAACCGGGATCTGGGAGAATTGATTCTTAACGCGTTTCCCGAGACAAAGGTAGATGTCCATAAGCCGGATGTGATGCTTCATGTGGAAGTCCGCAATAAAATCAATATCTACTCCCATGTCATTCCAGGTCCTGGCGGTATGCCGGTGGGAACCAATGGAAAAGCCATGCTTCTTTTATCCGGCGGTATCGACAGCCCGGTGGCAGGGTATATGATCGCAAAGCGCGGGGTTAAGATCGATGCTGTCTACTTCCATGCTCCGCCATATACCAGTGAGCGTGCCAAGCAGAAGGTAATCGATTTAGCTAAGCTGGTTTCTAAATATTCCGGGCCGATTCGCCTTCATATTGTGAATTTTACGGACATCCAGCTGTACATTTATGACAAATGCCCTCATGAGGAGCTTACTATCATCATGAGACGTTATATGATGAAAATTGCGGAGCGACTGGCAGAGGAGAGTGGATCCATGGCACTCATAACAGGAGAGAGCATCGGACAGGTGGCTTCCCAGACCATGCAGTCCCTGGCTGCTACGGATGCAGCCACCACTATGCCGGTATTCCGTCCTGTCATCGGCTTTGATAAGCAGGAAATTGTGGATGTATCGGAAAAGATAGGTACTTATGAGACTTCCGTGCTTCCTTTTGAGGACTGCTGTACCATTTTTGTGGCAAAGCATCCGGTGACAAAACCGAGTTTGAAGATGATCGAACGGTCAGAGGAAAAGTTAGAGGAAAAGATCGGCGAACTGGTTGAAACGGCCATAAGCACGGTGGAAAAGGTTTGGTGTTAAAAAAATAAAATCGGGGTCCGGCTCCTTTTGGAAAAGGCCGGGCCCCGAAAGTCATGAAAGAAGTTCGATTCACCTGACGGCTGATCGAACGGCTGATTCTTAATCTACAATGTATGGAGATAAAATGTTTAAGATTTCATCAGCATTATTTTCAGAGTGGATATTTAAATCAATGGGTTTGGAAAGATCCAGGCTGAAGATGCCCATAATAGACTTTGCGTCAATTACGTATCTGCCGGAAACAAGATCAAAATCAGTATCAAACTTTGTTAAATCATTTACAAAAGATTTTACTTTATCGATGGAATTTAAAGATATACGAACTGTTTTCATGTGAAAAACCTCCTTGAGTGAGCTCTTTTATTTAATGAGGGACTGCTCTGGAACCGACCCTTAATCACTTCAATACTACTGATATATTGTACAAAAGTCAATGGTAATTTTACATGAAAATACTGAAAATAAAAGGATTATTTAGATAGGAGAAAACAAGATGAAAAAGGCAGCCCTGCATAATCTAGGATGCAAGGTTAATTCCTATGAAACAGAAGCCATGCAGCAGCTTCTTGAAAACGCCGGATATGAGATCGTTCCTTTTGCGGAAGGGGCAGATGTTTATATCATTAATACATGCTCCGTAACGAATATCGCAGACCGTAAATCCAGGCAGATGCTTCACAGGGCAAAGAAGATGAATCCGGAGGCAGTGGTCGTGGCAGCAGGATGCTACGTTCAGGCGGCGGGAGAAGAGCTTAAAAAGGATGAAGCAGTGGATCTGGTTGTTGGCAACAATAAAAAAACCGAGCTGGTTTCTATTCTTGAAGACTACTTTGCCCAAAAGAAGAAACCGGAAGAAGAAACAACCTCCGGTCAGGCCGCTGCTCCTGATGAAGCGGTGGAAACGGTTATTGATATCAATGACACAATGGAGTACGAGAATCTGTCCATTGATAAGATCTCAGATCATACCAGAGCATTTATAAAGGTCCAGGATGGCTGCAATCAGTTTTGCAGCTACTGTATCATACCATATACCAGGGGACGAGTGAGAAGCCGTAAGCCCGATGAGGTGGTGGAAGAGGTAAAACGTCTGACCACCTCCGGCTATCAGGAGATCGTGCTGACAGGAATTCACTTAAGCTCCTATGGAAAGGATTTTCCTGAGGAAGAACGGCTTACTCTTCTGGATCTGATTAAGAGCATCCACGATGTGGAAGGCTTAAAGCGCATCCGCCTAGGTTCCTTAGAGCCCAGGATTGTGACGGAGGAGTTTGCGTCAGAACTTGCAGGACTTCATAAAATATGCCCCCATTTCCACTTATCCCTGCAAAGCGGATGTGATAATACCTTAAAGCGGATGAACCGCCATTACACCACTGAGGATTATTTAAACCGCTGTCAGGTTTTGCGGAAGGCATTTAAAAATCCTGCCATTACCACAGATGTGATTGTAGGATTCCCGGGAGAAAGCTCCGAAGACTTCCAGGTGACAAAAGAATATTTAGAAAATGTTCAGTTCTATGAGATGCATGTTTTTAAATATTCCAAAAGAAACGGCACCAGGGCGGCAGTGATGCCGGACCAGGTAGCGGAATCCATAAAGGCGGAGCGCAGCAATGACCTCCTCTGCCAGGAAAAGGAAATGTCCTTGGAGTATCGGAAGTCATGGCTAGGATCCAGGGTCGAGGTGCTTATGGAAGAGGAATACTGGTGGAATGACGTTCATTACATGATCGGCCACACCAGAGAATATGTGAAGGCCGCAATGCCCTTTGAAGAAGGCTTAAAGGGCGTGGTGATAGAGGGAACTCTTATGGAACTGATGAACGATGAGGTGGCTTTTTTAAAGTAAAAGAGACAAAATTTATTTTTGGCTTGCCGAATCCAAACTTTTGGTTTAGAATATAGTAGAACAGTTAAAGGACGTGAGAAACATGGGCGATATTCATAATACGCAATTTTTCAAGGCAGTGCAGGAAAATAAACTGAATGTTAGCCAGGTGCTGGAACAGGTTTATATTGCCCTTAATGAGAAGGGCTATAATCCTATTAACCAGATCGTGGGCTATATTATGTCAGGAGATCCTACTTATATTACCAGCCATAAGAACGCAAGAAGTCTTATCATGAAAGTTGAGCGGGATGAGATTCTGGAAGAACTTATGGGAGTATATATTGATACGAAGTTGAAATAAGGCTGTGGATAATCATAAGTCTAGCTGTCAGATGAAGTGGAAGTAGGCGGAGTCTGACAGTTTGTTTTTATACGGTTGGCTTTGGACCAGCTTTCTTTTGCTGCATAAAGATTGGAAAAAAAGAGCAACCTTGGAGGAAAATATGAGGATTATGGGGCTTGATTACGGTTCTAAGACTGTAGGAGTTGCAGTTTCCGACTTACTTGGTATAACCGCCCAGGGAGTGGAGACAATTACGAGAGAAGACGAGAATAAACTGAGAAAGACCTGTGCCCGGATTGAGGAACTGATTCGGGAATATGAGATTGAAGCCATTGTCCTTGGCTATCCGAAAAATATGAATAATACGGCCGGTGACCGGGCCGGGAAAACGGAACAGTTTAAAGAAATGCTGGAGAGGCGGACTGGACTTACCGTCATTCTATGGGATGAACGGCTTACGACCGTTGCATCGGAGAGAATATTACAGGAAAGC
>DEYX01000029.1 GCA_002365025.1 Hungatella sp. UBA3147
AATCCGGAGTCACAGAAAATAGGGATGGAGACCAGAAATCCCGTAAGGGCCAGAGCTTCTTCTTCTCTCTTTTTTCCAAAGAGCTTTAAAAACGTCTGAGCCATCCGCTTGGCTGCCCCGGTCCGTTCAAATATCTGTCCCATCATCACCCCAAAGCCAATGATGATTCCTATACTCCCAAGTGTTCCCCCGAATCCGGTTGTTATGGAATTAACAATGCCAAAGGTCTTCCCATTTTCCAAGGTGATATTTACAAGAGGCATGCCCCCTGCCACACCAATGATGAGCGATGCCATGATCAGAGCCAAAAATGCGTGGATCTTTGTTTTCAGTACCAAAAATATCAGAATCACAATGCCGATTAAAAGAGCAATCATCATTCTTTCGCCGCTAAGTCCTCCTACCATAAAGAAACCCTCCTCTTAAATTTTTACTGCCCCAGTTACGCCTTTTTAAAGCGTGGGGAATACTTTGCTGCCAGCAAAATAGCTTCAACCATGCTGACAGCACCTGCCTTTCCGTTTCCTGCGATGTCAAAGGCCGTGCCATGATCTACCGAGGTACGCAGGATGGGCATCCCGTTGGTAATGGCAATGGTCCGGTCAAAATCCAGGGTTTTTGTGGCTATATGTCCCTGGTCATGATACAGGGAAAGAACGCTGTTAAACCGCCCCTGGGCTGCCTGATGGAACACGGAATCCGCCCCGATCGGGCCTGCCACCGGATACCCTTCTTCCTGTAATTCCAATACGGCCGGGATGATCTCCTTCACCTCTTCGTCACCGAACAGACCGTGTTCCCCGCAGTGAGGATTCAGCCCTGCAACCGCCATAGTCCCCTCCTCTACCCCAAGCCGCTTTAATGCTTCAAGACAGCGCTTCACATAATCCTTGATCCGCTCCCTGGTCACCATATCCAGCATGTTTCTTAAGGATACATGCCTGGTTAGGAAGAAGACCCTAAGCCCATTGGTCTCAAACATGGTAAGCGGATCTTCCGTCTCTGTAAGGGCGCTGAATATCTCCGTATGGCCGATAAATGGAATGCCTGCTGCCCTTAAGGCTTCCTTGTTGATGGGAGTGGTTGCCACCGCATCCGCCCTTCCTTCGTTTGCCAGCCTGATGCTTTCCTCAATGTATTCATAGGCTGCCCTGCCGCACATTCCGCTGACCTCTCCGAATGCGAACTGGTCCATGTCTACGTTATCCAGGTCAATGAGGTTTAATATTCCTTTTTCAAAGTTCCCCTCCTCCGGCCCCTTTACCGTCTTGATCCTTAGATCCGCCCCTGTGATCCTGATGGCCTGCTCCATGATCTTTTTATCCCCTACGGCTATGCAGCCGGCCGCCTCAGTGACCCTTGGCTCTGCAAGCGCCTTTGCCACGATCTCCGGGCCAATGCCCGCCGGATCTCCTATGGGTATTATGATTAGTGGTTTACTCATATTTATTTCCTCCAGTTCTTAGTTTATATATGGTTATTTATAGTTTACATAAATAGTTTCTCTTTTAAATAAGTGATGCACCGGTTGGCAGCATCCGGCTCTCCGACCATCCCTCCCTTTGTTATGATGGAAACCCCTTCGAAATCCCCCTTTAAAAACTTCCCGTAAGCGGCAAGGGGGAGAACCTCATCAAGGAGGCATAAGCCGGCGGTATTAAACTTCCGGCAGATGGCCACCGTGATATCTCCGCCGCTGCTGTAGATGCCTTGAAAGCTGCTATTATATGTAAACACCCGGCAGGTTATTTCCGCAAAGGAATCGCAGATCAGTCTGGTCATCTCATCCACTCCCCCCGGATAGCCGGGTTCGTACCGTTTAAAATCCACCCTGTTTTCCGGATAGATCCCATCCCCTGTAACAGTAAGAATTTCATAAGACTCACTGGCACCTAAAACCTCCTTTACTATCCGTTTGATTTCCTCTTCCCGGCTTTCTTCACTTTCCAGGAACCTGGCAGCAGAAACAAAAATGTTATGGGCAGTCCGCTGGGTCAGCCAAAGCTCTTCCATCTGTTTTCTTGTCACAGGATTTACGCTCCCCACTACGGCCAATATCTTGTTTTCTTTCCCCCTGTCCGGCGGGACAATCCGCTTTCTTGCAACGGTGGAGGTAAACACGCCTGGATCCACTGCAGCAAATTTGATCCCGCTTGTAATGGCCGCATCAGCGATCAGGTCTAAATCCTCCTGGGTCACACAGTCCATAACGATGATCCTGCACCCAGCCTTTGCAAGCCCCCTGATCCGTTCCGCCAGTACATGCTTTCCTTCCATCATACCGTTCATCTGGATGCTTCCTACTTTATATCTGCTTTGACTTTCAAAAACTTCCTTCACATCCGATGTGAATACAGGAGTCTTAGGGTCCAGGGCAGCCTCCGTTTTGTGAAGGGGAAGTCCCTTTACCATCATGTACCCTCCAATTACGATTCTTCCCGAAGCCGGAAAGCATGGGGCACAGATGGCAGTATAGTCCGGTCCCAGAGCATCTAAAAAAGCATCCGTTTCCCTCCCGACATTTCCTCTGAGAGTGCTGTCAATTCGCTTTGCATAAACCTTGACCTCTTCATTCTTCAAAAGGTTGGTCACGTTAAATACCCGGTTATAAGCAGTCTCACAGCTTGCCGCTCTGCTGTCTGTTGGATACATGATACAATCGCACTGATCGAACAGGGACAGATTCAACCGTTCCGAATTCATTACGGTGTAGGTCCTGTAATTCATCTTCTTAAGCAGAACCCCTGTGGCA
>DEYX01000216.1 GCA_002365025.1 Hungatella sp. UBA3147
CACCATCATTTTAGCCATATCGACTCTCTTGGGAGCTGGAGGAAGCGCCTATGCAGCCATTAAGCTTGGTGAAAAAAATGAGGAAGAGGCGGACAAGACTCTTGGAACTGTTTTTCTGGTGACCCTGGCAGCCAGCGTTGTAGTTATGGCTGTTGGATTTCCTCTTATGACGCCTATGTTAAAAATTTTCGGGGCTACCGCCAATACCATGGAATATGCAAGGCAGTATACTTCTATCATATTACTGGGCACACCTTTTAATATGCTTTCTGTGGTGCTAAGCAATATGGCCAGGACAGACGGGAGTCCTGCTTTATCTATGTATGCCATTTTAGTTGGCGCTGTTTTAAATACCATTCTGGATCCGATTTATATTTTCGTATTTCATTGGGGCGTGACCGGAGCGGCCATTGCTACCATTACTTCTCAGATTATTTCGGCAGTCGTGCTGGTGCTGTATTTTGTGTACAAAGGAAAGCATATGCGCCTTAATAGAAATAGTTTACGCATTGATGGGAATATCTGCAGGCTGGCGCTGCCGCTTGGAGTCTCAAGCGGAATCACCCAGGTGGCGTCTACCATTTTGCAGGTTGTCATGAATAATTCTCTGGTGTATTATGGAAACAAGACGGGCATTGGCGGCGATGTGGCTTTAAGTGCCATGGGTGTTGTAAATAAGATCGGAATGATCCTTATTTCCATCTGTATAGGGATCGGCATAGGCTCCCAGCCCATACTGGGATTTAATAAGGGAGCGAATCAGCCAAAGCGTGTGAGGAAGACTTATCTTTCGGCGGCTGCGGCGGCAACCACAGTTGCCCTTACGGGATGGATTGCCTGTCAGTTGTTCCCAAGGCAGATTTTAAGTCTGTTTGGGACAGAGGATGTGCAGTTCACCCAGTTTGCCATCCGCTGCCTGAAGGTGTATATGCTTGGAATCTTTTCGGCCGGATTCCAGGTTGTGACAACCAGTTATTTCCAGTCAACGGGACAGCCCTTAAAGGCCTCCATTTTATCCATGCTGCGCCAGCTTGTGTTATTGATCCCGCTGATTCTTATCCTTCCCCTTTCTTTTGGTCTGGAAGGAATTCTGTATGCAGGGCCTGTGGCGGATATTACCTCAATGATCATTGTCAGCCAGTTTGTTCTGCATGAGATGAAAAAGTTAAACAGATTATGCAAAGAATCGTAATATGCGAAATAAAGGGAAAGGAGATGTGGAAATCATGAGCATGAAGACGGAGATGGCAAGATTTACTGCAGGGCTAAAAAAAGCAGACAAAAAGATGGCCCTTGAACTGGAACAGCCGCCCAGAGGAACTGGGGCGCTGACCCAGGAACAATTTACAAAAAAGGTACGGGTAAAAACCTGGAACATCGACGGTTTTCCCGGAGTCACCATAAACGGAAGTTATTCAAAGACTGCCCATATCCTCATGCTGCCGGGAGGGGCATATACCCTGGAGCCGTCAGAACGTTACAGGGAAATGGCAGAGTGTTTTGCCATAGAAAAGCAGGTTAAGGTGACCATACCTTCCTGCCCTCTGGCTCCGGAGTATACGGCGTTAGATGTCCACCGGTATCTGGTACGGGTTTACAGTTGGCTGACGGCAGAGTATCCGGAAGATGAGTTTTTTCTTTTTGGAGATTTTTCCGGCGGTGGTCTGGCTCTCTCGTTTTTACAGGAACTGCGGGACATGGGGAATCTGCCTATGCCGGTGAGAACTGCCGTGGTTTCCCCGTGGCTGGATATCACTCTTGACAATCCGAAGATAAAGATCATGAAAAAAATGGATCCTATCCTTCCGGTAGAAGCGTTAAAAGAAGCCGGAGCCCGCTACTGCGGTCCTTTGGAACCGGATCACCCCTTTGTCTCACCTCTTTATGGAAACTGGGATCAGCTGGGACAGATCCTGATATTTTCCGGCACAGATGAAATTCTTACACCGGACTGCGAACTTCTGGCTGAAAAGGCGGGAAAATTTAAGGGAACGAAAATCATTTATAAAAAAGGGGCTAAGATGATACATAACTGGATTTTGATTCCGAGCAAGGAGACAGATGCCACTTTGGAATTGATTTTTGCATTCTTTCTGGAAGAAGCATTAGGATTTTAAAAATGAGGCTCGGCCCTTTAAAGGGGCCGAACCTCATTTTTGATTTGTGATGAAGTACTATGAACAAAGGAACGGATTAAAGTTTGGCAAGAGACTGAAGGGCGTGACCTTCAATCAGCACCTCGTAATGTTCCCTGTAGTACGCTTCAGAGGCGTAGTCCTGGTGAATCTTGGAACCATATTCCGCAAGCAGGTTGCAGACACGGCTGAAATCCAGAGACTTGTCTGGAGTGTTCCTGATCACCAGATAATACTGTCTGGTATCAGGTTTTTTATATAATGTATTCTCGCCATCGTAAACCTGCCCGATGGTCCTTGCAGCATCAGATATCTGGTCCAGACTTTGAAAACAATAGATTCTTATCGAGGAAGCGCTTGATTGCTCTTTTGGCTCTTCGGCCTCCGGTTCTTCTTTCTTGTCAAGCCCTAACAGGTTTAACAGTCCGTCGGCGCCTTCCAAAAGTTCGCTTGCCAGGTCTCCTGGCATGGAATCCAAGTCTTCGTCGGCTGATGGTGAAAATTTAGCAAACCTTGTATCTAATTCTTCCGGATCTTCGATTTTTGTGATTACTAACATCACACTTTCGTTGGACAATGGAATTGCTTCTACCATGAGAGGAATGTCTTCTGCTTCGAATCCCACTTCGTTAGAGGCTTTCTGAATCATCTCGCGGAACAGGTTGCGGGCTTTTTCACTGCCATAGGCAAGCTCGCCTAAATTTAAGTTTCTGACGCTTAAATCAAAGCTGGTAAGCGTACAGCGAATTTGATTTTCGTTAATACGTTCTATCTTCATAGGATCACTTCCTGTTCTTTTTAAAATGGTGAATGAATATTTACATACTTCCTCAACATAACTATACTATATAATATAGCGAAAAAGCAATTACTATGTGAAAAAATTTATATAATTTTAAGGTTTGAATGCTAATAACCGGGAATCCTATTTGCTTATTGGAATTTCCCGGTTTTATTATTTGATATGATGATAATATAACTCGATTTCTTCGTTATCTTCGCAAGGTGATTTAGAAGAAAACGTCAATAACCATTAGTTTTTATGTAAAGTAATGTAATAAAATTAAATTCCAAGTTTGCATTAAAAAGGATTTTTATTTTTTCTAATTAGCTGAACATATACTTCATTGGAGTAAACCGTATTCCATTTACAAGTTGTTCGGTGTCTGTATCCATAAATCCCAGTTTATGATATATCTCGACTGCGTAAGGTGATGAATTAACCGTCATTTCCAGATTAACACCTTCCTGCTCGTAAAAAGATGTTACAGTATTTAATAATTCCCGTCCAATTCCTTGCCGGTGATGTTCTTTATCCACAAACAAAAGTGAAATATGACATGGTTGTCTGGTTGCAGCTACTCCCACGATGTTCTCACCGCTGAAACAACCCCAGAAGAGCATCTCGTTTTTATAAATTTTTTGTTCAATCGAATTCAAATCTATAAATTTCTTAAACTCCTGAATGCCTTCATCTGAATAATCCGGAGCTTCAAATTCCAAAAAGACCTGCCAAACCAAGTCCAGTGCACCATATTTTTTTATGGAATCTATATTTATTTGGGTTACAATATAATCCTCAAACATAATGATACCACCTCGCAAATTAGTGTATTACCTCTGATCTTGATTAGATTATAACAGAAAGATACCATAGGTGAAAGCAGATAGTTCATTGGCGTTTGCGGTTAAATGGTATAGGTTTTTGGGCCATCCGTAAAGCTGAAGGTTTCCACTTCCTCTACATCAATGTAGAAAAGCTCGAAGACGGGATTGTCAGGTGTATTGTACAGGCCCTTGATGCCGGGATTCTCGTCCAGTGCACGGGTTTTTAAGGAAAGATCGTTGATAAAGACGGCTTTACCGTTCACTGATACCACCGGCGCAAAGTTAGCTGGGTAGGTGCAGAAAGAAACATTGGGGTTGGCCTTAATCTGTTCGTAGACCGGTTTTTTATTGCTGGTGCAGAAATATACTTTGTTGCCGTCTGTAAACAGGTACTGGAATACCCGGGTTTTTACCTTGCTGCCATCCTGTGTTGCCAGGACGCCGTTGGGGTTCTCCTTTAAAACAGCTGCATAATCAATCATGACTGATCCTCCATTCATATTGGTAAATTGTATTTTGTCTTGCTTTATGCTATAATTATAGTGTGCACAGATCAAAGTGCAAGTACGATTTTTTAGTATAGTCAGTATCTAATAGGATAGTAATGGAGGATTTATTATGAATAATGAAAGTGGAAAAAAAGACCTGTTCGGTATTTGTCCTTATTTTACCTCTCAAAAGGTATTGAGCGGGAAATGGGCGCTGCTGATTCTTCACTATCTGGAAGAGAAAACACTTCGGTTTAAGGAGTTAGAGCGTGCACTGGCTCCCATTACCCAGGCTACACTGACAAAACAGTTACGTAATCTGGAAGAACATGGTCTTATTACCCGTACCGTTTACAATACCATCCCACCCAAAGTGGAATACTCTTTGAGTGAATTGGGCCATCAATTTAAACCTGTGTTGGATAGTTTGGAAAAATGGGGAGAGTTATACATTGCTCACATGGAAAGAAATGACGTTTAGGAAGTTTTAGGTTTCCTCAAAATAATAGTTGAAAAAATAAATAAAATATATTAAAATATACCCCAAGAGATGATATTGGACAGACAAAAGGAGGTGGTTTTCGTAAGCGCCGTTCTGTTTGGAAAATATCAGCTATACGGCATCTTGGGAACCGGCCGGACAGGGACAGTTTTTCTGGCGGTTCATCTGGGGCTTGAGGAATACCGGGCAATCAAGCGGGTACCCAAAAGCTTTCTGAACTTCGAACGTCTAAGGCATGAAGCGCTTGTTCTTAAAGAACTTCGCCATCCTGGAATTCCCATTATATATGATATAGAGGAAGACGAATTTTATAGTTATTTAATCGAAGAGTATCTGGAAGGAGATTCTTTATTTGACCTTGTGAAAAAACAGGGCTATCTATCGCGGGAACTGGCCATCTCATATGGAATCCAGTTGACCAGCATCATCAGTTACCTGCATCTCGCAGGATCAAACCCCATATTACATTTGGATTTACAGCCGAAAAACCTGTTATTGTGTCATGATATCGTTAAACTGATTGACTTTGAACTAGCCGCGTCCGTGGATGATGCAAATATGCCCGGAGAGCGGTATGGAACCGTAGGATGTGCGGCGCCGGAGCAGTATTCAAAGGATGAAGTATTGGATGTAAGAACAGATATATATGCCATTGGTGTAATACAAGACATTTTTGTGAAATTGCCATAGAACAACGCATATATGCACTTTGGCTTTATTTTGTCAGCGTTTAAGGGCATTTTCCTGTTTGCCAAAATGTGTTTTTGTAGGACAAAATTTGACTAAATAAAAGTAGTCAAAGGTGTTTTGTGCGGCAGATGTAGTCAAAAAATTAGTCGATTCTTATAGGGCAATCGTGTTGATTTTTTCTATCGTTTGTTGGTTGTCTTGGAGGTGGGTATATATCTCTAAAGTGATTGTGATTGATGAGTGTCCAAGGAGCTTCTGGGCTTCTTTTACATCCACTCCTGCATAATATAACATAGTGGCGTAATTGTGACGAAAGGTATGTGGTGTAAGGTCAGTTATTTTTATTTTGTCAGTTCCTCCCATTGCAGTGTTTATTTTTTGATATATTTTATTCCACATGCGGCAGAAGTTACCGATAGATATAACATCTTCGTTTTTATTATGAAACAAATATAAACTATTTAAAGTGCTGATATATTCTTTCAATGAATCCATGAGCCATTCAGGAGCTGGCACAAAACGAATTGAGGTCTTAGTCTTAGGTTCTTTTAGTTCTTTCTTTCCGCCCGCATACGATAATGATCGTTTCACATGGATGCCTTTGCGCGTGAAATCAATGTCAGATTTCATAAGACCCAAGGCTTCTCCGCGTCTCAGGCCACATCCAAAGATTACATCAATAAAGGTTTTTTCCATGGGGAGAAAATTACATTTTTTGATTGCCGCCTTTTCCATCTCTGTAAGTGCTCGTTTTTCTGGTTTTGGTGGCCTGGCAACTTTAATGTTTTTACTTACATTTCGATAAAGAAGCCCATCTTCTATAGCGCATTCAAGAACCTGATTGATTGTGTACTTTATTCTTCGACAGGCTTCGGGGCTTTTTGTGGCGTTTATTTGTCTCTGTATATCCGTCTTAGTAAGGTCTTTTAGCCGGATATCCTTTATTAAATCGAAATGTAATTTTAACACATTAGTATAGTTTAGCTCAGTTCCATGCGCTACATGCCCCTCTTTGTAGGCATGATACCACTCGTAAGCATACTGGCCCACGGTTTTCCCTTGATCATTCGCATAGGTACCTCGTTTGATATCAGTTCGGAGTTCGCCCACCTTTCTCTCCAATTCTGTGCTGGATTTTGCGTAAACCGGTACTCGGATGGGTGTTCCGTCATCGTCATATTTTCCAGTCGACACTTGGGTGAAATAGCGCCCATCTGCTCTTTGCTTATATTTTCTGGCCATGATAAAACCTCCTTTTTGGTATAAAAATAACGCCCCTTGCCAGGACGTTTCGAAAATGATATAATTCTACTGATGATGTAGATATATCTTTCCGGATATTTCTGGTAAGAGAGAATCTATATAAAGCCGTTCGGTGTTGGTAGCACCGGGCGGTTTTTTTTCTATTTTATGTACGTGCTATTGCCTTGATCAATTCTTCTATTATTTCAGGTGAAGATAAATAAACTCCAAAACTTTTGTTTTGAGATTGTATATTAAGGGTATCACCCGACGAATAAACACTTGTTAATTTAGGATATGGTATTTCAAATCCTTTATCGGAATTAAGAAATACAAGTCTTTTGTTCGTAACTATAAATTTACCATGATATTTCTCAACAACATCTTTATATATTCTTCGGCTTCCAAAGGTGCCGCTTCTAAGATACAATCCTTTTACTACTTTTACACTAACTCCTCCACCTGACCCGGTACTTCCTACTAGTTTGTTTTTCACAGTACTTGTGTACGTGTCGCATTCAAAACTAGAGAATTCACCTTCTTTCAAAATCAATGAGGATGTATCGAGCCGAGGTATATTACCGGCTCTTAAGCTTTGTATAGCGGCTTCATTTGCTTTCTTTTCTCGTATTGTTTGCCTGATGCTCTTGTTTTTTCCCATTATCATTGTAAAAGATAAAAGAATAGTGGCAACAAAGAAAATTATGCAAACTAACTTGTTACTAACGCTGTACTTATTGAAATTTACAATGAACCCAATATCTAAAATAATCAAAACAAACATTCCTACAATTTTCGCCTTCATAATACAATCCCTCCCCCCTTTCTCTAAATATATTTATTAAAAAGCATAGGCTATTTTAATCTTAATTCTATCAATTCTTTATCATATCCCCATAAACGAGAGAGTTGTTCTATTGTAAGATCACGGTGTTCATATAGCATATCGTTATCTATTAACAGGTTTACCGCAAAAGTATTAGCTTCTTTTTCGTAAAAAGAAGTATTTAAAAATGTACGTGAATCCATAAAAACAGCATTTGACTTTTTATGTAAAAGCATGTGACCCAACTCGTGAGCGCAGACAAACATTTTTTCATGGTACGGAAGGTCTTCATCCACATAGATGATATTATTTCGCTGGAAATACTGATAAAACCCTCTAACACCAATTAAAGGTGCAAATACCAAAATTGCATTTAATCCTTTGATGATTTCAAAGGGATTGCGGCTTTGGTGCTTTCTTGACAGCAAATCAGCTTTCTTTTTTATATCCATATAAGTCAGTCCTTTTTATACTTTTTGGGAGTGAAGATTTCTTTGTTCTTCTTCTTCGCCATTTCCACGCCTATCTGCATCGCTGATAAGATTGACTCGATTGCTTCTGGTGAAGCAGGATCTCCTTCGAACATTAATCCATCTTGAGAAAGAAGTTGTTCTTTTGTTTCGTTAAGAATTTTTTCGATATCCCGGGTGTCTTTCCGTGTAAGTGTATTCTTATTTTCATTAATATCCTCACCGCCTGATAAGAGGTATTGCAGGTCTATATTTAGGTAATTGGCAATTTCCACGGCTCGATCAGATGGCACAGTGCCTTTACGTAGTTGGCTAATATACCCATTCCCGTATCCCAGGTCTCGCTCAAGATGAGAAATAGGTATTTTACGTTCTTTACATATTTTCTTTATTAAATCAACACTGTTCATTATTCACCTCACTATGTTTTAGAGAAAAGACTAAAATATGGCTTGACAAAATAGAGGTGTCTCTATATAATGAACTTAGGATTTAGAGAATCATCTAAATACTAAAATGGCATTTTAGAGAATTACCTCATATAATTGCTGGACACTCTTATATTAGATTATTCTCTAAAAAATGTCAATAGATCTTATGCATTTGCCTAAGAAAGGAGTGATTTTTTGTACTATAAAAAAGTAGAAGAGTACTGTAAAAAGAACAATATGCCTATTTACGTGTTTGAGAAGAAATGCGGTCTTGGCAATGGGACAATCGGCGGATGGACAAGTTCTAGCCCAAGAATTGATTCCCTAGAGAAAGTAGCGGCTGAGATGGGAATTACTTTGGCAGAGTTGTTAGAAGAAAAGGAGGAAAATAAGTGACATACTTAGAATATCGGTTAATTAAAGAAACAATCAAAAAAGAAGTCATTCAGGAAATGACAGAACAGCCTAAACTGGAAACTCTTACTTCGGAGTCCAAGAGGAAACAGCAAGACATCTTTGATAAGCATTTTCCTAAATTAAGACAATCGGACACAGGGAGGTACTGGAGAATAATTGCATGACCGCTTCAGCACTTATTGGTGGCTTATCAGAAGAGGACGCGTAACAGCACATTGAAAAAGAGGAGGATAATTATTCATGCAATACCCAAAGCCAATTATGAGCCTCACAGAACTGGTTGAACTAGGGTTCCCGAGGCGAGAACTAAACAAAAACGTCCATGCAAAAGGGCAGATGTTTGCCATTAAGACATCCGGTGGCGGTAAGTGGATGTTTGACACTGCCGAGTATGAAAAATGGAGAAGAGGTCGAGTCGTAGCACATTGAGAAGAGGAGGCGAGAGTGGATGAGCAAATGTCAAAATTGTGGCAATTCAGAAATAAACGTCACTGATAACTTTTGTATGATTTGTGGAACAAAGTTGAAAAGTACTTGCAGTTGTTGGGTTAAAAAAGCGGACAACTACGACTGCGGAGAACATAGTTGTCTTGGTTACGGATTGTATAGACTTGAAAAAGTTAAAGATCCCAGAGGAGGTGAAGAATAAATGAGAGATTTAGTTGAATTGGCTACCTCGGTCGACCCCAATTTACCTTTGGGAAAATGGCGGGAAGAAGTTTGCGATCTATTACTGCAGGAATTGCAAACCCTGAAAGGCAAAGACTTAGCCCCTTACCTTTCAGAATTTGCTTTTGACATGCGAGAGCCAGGAACTAGGATTATACTGAAATTTCCTATCGAAGCACATGTATTCGATTCCTTGGAAAAGGATTTAAGCCTACTCAGGGAGCTTTCGGAGAATCAGCTTCAAGAACTATCTCGCCAGTGGCATAAAGGTGATACAGTCGAATCGAGTGGAGAATCATTTCGTTGATGATTTTAAGTTGAGCATCATTAAAACCATATTCTTTTATGATAGAATTTCCCTTCTCATCATTGATGTAAATGTTCTCTAAAGATTCTCTGATTGCGTTGAGGCTATCTATTGAAAAATTTGACATATTGGAACTTCTCCTTTCTTGTGTACTTGGCCCCGGCACGGACCTGTAACTTAATTATAAGAAATGGAGATGGAAAGTTCAACTGTTAATAAGTAAGGAAAGGAGGACACATGAACGAAATAGCAACCTATGCCCAGCAATTGCCGGATACTATTGAGGATATTACCCGATTTGTCTTGATCGGCACTGAGAAATTGAAATCATTAAAAGCTGAAATCAGTGCTATTAAAAAGCTGGAACTTGCACAGGAAGTGTATGACCAGAAGCTTGAAGAACAAAGGCGGCTTTCAGAATTAATCCTGGATGCAAGCGTGAAAATTGGTGAATTCTCGAAGCGGATTCCAAGGCAAAGCGGAAAGCGTACTGATTTAACCTCGTTGCCCCGGGGAAACGAGGTTGTAAAAACCAAAGAGCAAACCATGAAAGACTTAGGTTTTTCTAAAAAACAGACACACGAGTTCGAAACCCTGGCCGACAACAAAGACCTTGTTGAACAGGTAAAGCAGGAAGCGCGAGAAAATGAAGATCTCCCCACTCGCACCAGGGTAATTGATCTGGCTCAGCAGCGTAAAAAGAAAGACGAAGACTATTATTCCTACATTACTGAGTGTGGGAAACTATCTAAGAAATATCTCAAAGCTCTTTATGCCTTTCTATATATTAAGGCAGACGAAGCAGAATTCAAGATGCTTAATGATACTACCCTGGGCACCTATGACGAATCCCTGTTGCGAGAAGTGGATGACACAATCGCCAAATTGGGACGATTGAGAAATTATTTGAAAGGAGTAAAAAATAATGCGGACAAGAAGATTAGAACCTAAAGCCAGACAGATGCTCCGGCAAAGGCTGTATGATGCCGGCGAAATCAAAACAGAAGAAGTAATGGATATGGTCAGGCCCTATCTCAACTTCAATCCAAACGAAGCAAAAGAAAAAGAAGTGCGTTGTGTCGCTCATCAGCTAATGGCCGGATTGAGAGATGAAAAGGGCGTGCGTACAACCTTTGCTTGTAACATTGACGGTGTATCAAAGTATGTAAATGTTGATTCCAGTAATGATCCAATCGCATTAAGAGGAGTGGAGAGCCAGCTCAGAATGAAGCTTGACGGGCTATATATTTCAAAAGCGAAGGCTTCTAAGCGAAGAATGGAAGTGGAAGGCCAGATGAGCATGGATTTAGATGAGGTGGCGGAGGGAGAGGGGAACAACTGATCTCCGGGCCCCATGGACAAGCATCAATCACATATCACTTAAAGAAAAGAGGTAAGAAGGAATGGAAAATGAAATAGTAGATAAAACCAAAAACATATTTTTAGAAGACAGCGAACTTCTCCGCAATCAGTTGAAGTTACTTGCGGAGAAGTCTGCCCATTGCCCTGATCAATTTATCAGTGAATACTCAGAGCAAATGGTAAAGATTTTCACTGTTCTGCATACTTAATATTTTCCAGTATGTAATTATATGCATCTGTAAGAGCCTTCTCTGGATTGGCGCTGTTATCGGTGTACCTGGCGGCAGAGATTATCTTATCGGATACGAGCTTTGTAAGCTCTAAAGCAATTTCGGACTTGTTCATTTGATTTTCTCCTTTCCTATGTATTCCAGATGGCAGTCTGGTACCTACAGTATAGAGGAAGAAAATGGAAAATACAAGAATAAGAGCAGTCTTCCGGAACCCGGTGGACAAGCATTTTAGCAGAGGAGGTGAAGAGAGTGGAAGAGGTAAAGAAATGGGAAGCACTGGAAAAAAGAATTGCTGACCTTGAAGGGCAAGTTCAGGGCCAGCAAACGATTGATACACAAAGCTTGGTCGAGGTGTATGAGTCTATTATTGCTCGTGCAGCCACTCGTGGTAGCGCTCCAAAATCCGAAGGGTCACGGCAAAATTATTCCCAAGAATAGTGTTCGCAAAGGGAACATTTCGACCTATAACACCAGAGGTTTCAGAAGCAAGCGTATCAACAAATTCATGATCTAATGAGTCTATGAATTCCTGAAAGTCTTTCACGACATTTTTCTCCTTTCTCTCATACTCAGCTCTGGCGGGAGCCTGTAAGTACATTATAAGGAGAATGGAAAAATTTTACAAGAAAGAAGGTGATACTTTGTACGAATTAAAATATGACCCAATGATAACCCGGAGAAGGCCAAGACGCAAGAATCTGGCAGAACGGACCATGGATATTTTAACCTGGGTGTTTGTCGGTCTGATGTACATAGCGACTTGTACATGTACGGTCCTTGGAGCACTGCAGGTGATGCAGATGATTGTTGAAAGAGTTTGAAAGGAGAAAGAACATGAATCCATTAAATTTCTATCACAGGTGTTTCACTGGCATGATCAGGGATTATGGTACATCACCTAAGGATTATGGACAGATGTTGCAGAAGAAACGCCGTAAGAAGAAAGGCAGGAAAAGCTAATGGGAAAGAGTAAAGCAACAAAACCGACAAGGGACCAGAAGATCCTTATGTCGAAGAACCGATTATTAGCTGAGAACTATCTGGTAATCAAAGATACGAAAGAAGAGCTTGTTTTAGTAAGTAAGCTTTTTGGTAGAACTAGAATAATTAAAAAAGACCCGGTGGCGGGCACCACTCGGGTCAGTAGGTAATAGAAAAAGGAAACATAATAAGCATCCTTATTATAACATAGGGATTTGGAGGAAATCAAGATGGGAAATCTTAAAAATATAGGGGGGGGGGGATAAATTATGGGAGATCGCGTGAAACTTACCCCACTTACCCCGGAGGAAAAGGTCTTTGCAGAAGAGAATCTTGGCGCTCTTGAATGGTGCATAGGCAAGCAAAGACTTGATGAAGATCTGTATGATGTGGCGGCCCTTGGGTATCTTCATGCTGTCAAGACATGGTTTGCCCGGCCAGATCTGCGAAAAAAATGGACCTTCCTGACGATTGTTAATCAAACTGTGCGCAGTTATGTGGGAAATGAACGAAAGGCACAGGAAAGAAGGATCCAGACGGTCAGCCTGGATGATGCGATTCCAGGCACCGATGATCTGACCTATGGGGAGATAGTAACAGAGGAAAACATCAAATATTTAAAAGGATGTAACGAAGGAGGCTGGGAAAGGGGGTCTACGAAAACAATCGGAACGGCTTCCGTGGAGCTGTTAAAACTCATGGCATTCTTGGATTCTGACCTTTCTGACCTGCACTTCGAATTTGATGATGAAAAAGAAGCCGATAGAAAGCGGAGTTCTTTTTATAGCTGGAGGAAGCTCCACAAGAGGGATTTTACGATTCGTAAAAGGGGTAAGATGGTTTATGTAGAGAAACTTGATATAAGGCCAAAGAAGGGAGAAAAGTAAGAGAATGAATATCAAAATCTATCCCGGAACGCTCACAAAAGAGGAGCAGTACGAACTTGGAAAGTTATTGTTTAAGGCTGGGTATAAGGTTGGCCGTAGCACGGTAAAAGGTAAGGGCATTAAGACGGCGGTCATTATTACCTATGAAGACCAGCAGAGCGAGGAAGAAAGCGAGGACCTTTCATGAGCAGGAAGAACAAAACCAACCGCGCCGGAGCAGCCGCAGGCTTAAGTCCACATCAATGGCAGAACGGCGGTAAAAGAAAAAGGCCCACAGGTGCACCAACACCTGCAGGTCGAGTAAATATAAACATCATTCATAACCCATATTATACGCGGTAGATCGGAGGTTTGTCAAGTGAAGAACCAAAAACGGAAGAGAGTAGGAGCCAGGCGAAAGAAGGAATATAGCAGGCGTGAAGGATTACATAGGCTGCTTGATCTGGTGCTCGATATTAATGGAATCAATCGGCGTGACCATGAAATTACAGGGAATCTCCCTACGGCGTTTTTTGATTTTAGCGGTCATACAGCCGCTGCGCACATGAGAGTATATACCAGCGGCTGGGGATCCGGTCAGGATCACGAATGGTGCTGCGATGTTTGGGAAGACGGCGATATCAATGAGGCGATTAAGCAGTTAGAGAAGCTAAAATTTGACTTGCGGAGTGGAGCCAATGAACCTACATAAATGTGACATGTGCGGTCTGTATCTGGAATCAGATGGAGCAGTGTGTGAAGCGTGTACCAATAAATCGAGGATTGCTGAGAAGGTGGCTAACAGAAGCCAGATAGGAGTGGATTATGAGCAATATGGAACTGAAGGTAACAACGGGGAATATGGAGATCACAGCGAACTTTGATGATTTCGAAAATTGGATAGAAGAACGTACCCATGAATACGATGGTGTTGTTTTCACAGAGGATCAGAAAGTGGCTGCAAAAAAGTCCGTGGCTGATCTCAGGAAAACAAAAAAGTCTGTAGACGATAGTCTTAAAACAACAAAAAAGTTATGGATGGAACCATATGAAAAGTTCGCTGATAAGGTTAAGACCCTATCTGCAAAGCTTGATCTCCCAATTGATTACATACTTAGGCAAGTTGAGGAGTTCGAAAGCAAGCGTATTGCAGAGCGCGAAGCCGATATCCAGAGGATTTTTGATGAGAATATCGGTGATATGGTTGGTTTCCTTCCATTGTATAAAATCAAATCGGACAAGTGGACCAATGCCAGTACAAGCCTTAAGGCTCTGACAAAGGAAATGACCGAAGTTATTACCAATGTAAGAGCCGGAAAACTGGCTATTGACGCCAGCAGTTCAGAGGCAAAAGAAGAGGCTTTACGCATATTTGCTGCTACGCTTAATCTGCCTGAGGCGTTGCGCCACATCAACAAGTATGAGGCTCAGAAAGCGGAGATTTTAAAGCGAGAAGAAGCCAGATTACAAGCAGAGCAGGAGAGACGTATACAGGCTGAGATTGAGCGTGCAAAAGCAGAGGAACGCCGGAAGATTGCTGAGGAGGAACGGATCAGAAAAGAAGCAGAGGAAGCAGCCAGGGCGGAAGTCAAAGAAGAGATTACAACCATCAATGAAGCCGCTGCCGCGCCGCTCACTATGCCGGAATCAATCAAGGCCGTTTATACGGTAGTCGGAACTGATGCGGAGTTACAGGAACTTGAAATGGCTATGAATAGCCTTGGACTCTACTTTGAGAGAAAGGATATTTAGGGATGGCGCTCGATCGCATTGAAGCAGCGAAGAAGGACGATCTCAATTTTGAACCTGATAACGGTTATCTTTTCGAAATAATTAATCGTATTTTTTAGGAGGTGTTTGCATGAATATTCAGGAAAAACTCCTGCAGGTGCAGGCTGGCCTTAAAGCCCCCAAGAGTCAGTTCAACAAGTTCGGTAATTATTATTACCGGAACTGTGAGGATATCCAGGAGGCGGCTAAGCCGCTTCTTGGGGAAGTAAAAGCTACTTTGGTTGTAGGAGATGAATTAGTCCAGATGGGAGAACGATTCTATATAAAGGCTACAGCAAGGTTTATGGATTGTGAATCAGGTGAAGAGATCACAAATACAGCTTATGCGCGGGAGGAATTGGAGAAGAAGGGGATGGATGCCTCCCAGGTCACAGGGAGTACCAGCAGCTATGCCCGTAAGTATGCATTAAATGGTCTGTTCTGCATTGATGATGTAAAGGATGCGGATAACCAGGAAGAGGCAGGCAAAGGCAAGATGGAAAATAACAAGACTTCCGGAAAAGGAAGAAGTTCCTCTGCCAATGCAGGAAGTTCTGGGGGGAATGCAGGGCAAGGGAAAGGTACAGCTGGCACTCCTGATATAGAGCCTATTCCGGACGGAGCAAAGATGTCAGACAATGTTACAACTCCGATGATAGCCTCTGTGAAAGCTCTAATAGAAAAGTACAGCAGCAAGGGACTTAAAATGGAGAAGATACTGGCCATGTATAAGATTAAAAAGATTGAAGATATGACACTGGAGAATTACAAGGACTGTATGAACAAACTAAAACTTTATGATAAGGAGGATCCTAAGCATGAATAACGTACAGCTTGTTGGGAGATTAACACGGGATCCGGAAGTCCGGTATTCAGACGGCGGCGCTACCGTTACCCGGTTCACTGTTGCAGTGGACCGGCGCTTTCACAAAGAGGGCCAGCAGGACGCAGATTTTATCTCCTGCGTGGCTTTTAGCAAGACCGCAGAATTTGTTGAGAAGTGGTTTCACAAGGGGGAACGTATTGGACTAATAGGGCATATACAGACGGGTTCTTATACGAATCAGGACAATCAGAAAATCTATACAACAGACGTGGTGGCCGATAATGTGGAATTTGTGGAGAGTAAGGGATCATCTGCGGGTGGCCAGGGCGGCTCTAGGCCGGAACCTTCCAGTGCGGGAGATGGATTCATGCATATCCCTGATGATGTGGGGGATGAGGGCCTCCCATTTAATTAGGCGGTGATTAATTGAATATACAAATTGACTCCCGCGAGAAGGCCAAGGCAATCAAGGGGATTCTGGCAGAGTTTAACTGTCAGGGAGTGGATTCCTATGTATCAAAGCTGTATGTCGGGGATTATATGAATCTGGACAATCCCCGGCTGATCATAGACAGGAAGCAGAACCTCACAGAGCTCTGCAGCAATGTCTGCCAGGATCATGAGCGGTTCAGGAATGAGTTGATCCGGGCGAATGAAAACGGCATTGATGTGATCATTCTTTGTGAACATGGAAAGGGTATAGAGTTCCTGGAGGATGTGATCTGGTGGGAAAATCCCCGCCTACATAAGCGGGTGCAGGATCCGGATACTGGTAAGTGGAAAGATATCACAACCAAAGCGATTACCGGGGAAAAGCTGTATAAGATCCTTTGCACCCTGCAGAAAAAATATCAGTGCCGGTTTGAGTTTTGCGACAGGGGAGAGACAGGAAAACGGATTATAGAGCTACTGGGAGGTGTTTCGGGTGACAGTGGAAGAGATTAAAGGGACATACAGCATGAGGGACATCGTGGCCCGGTATGGCTTTCAACCAAACAGAAGTGGGTTCATTCCATGCCCTTTCCATGAGAAGGACAGGCAGGCTTCTCTAAAGGTGTATGACCGGGATTTTCACTGTCATGCCTGCGGAGCAAATGGGGATATTTTCACCTTTGTTCAGATGATGGATGATCTTTCCTTCAAAGAGGCATATCAGAGTCTTGGAGGAACTTATGAAAAGCCGACGTTTGCTTCCAGGCTTGTCGTTTATAAGTCCCAGAAGCGCCGTGACATGCTGAGGAAAGAGCAGGAGAGGCTTCGAGGAATGAAGGGGCTTAACGGTATGCTTATTAGCATTTACCGGGCATATATGGAGCGCTCAGAGCCTTTCAGTGACGTCTGGTGTGATAGTTACAATGCCTTGCAATATCAGCTTTATGTACAGGCAGAATTAAATGAAATAGAAGCGAGGTGGTAGCATGGTGCCGTTGAATGAGCTCACGGCAGAAACATTATTATCCAATGAAGTTTTGACAGAAGTTTTTGACCAGGAAGATGAGCTGTACCGTGCGGAACTTCTTGCTTCCCTCGGCGTAAAAGCTACGGAGCTAAAAGTAAAAACAGAATTCAGGGAGATGGTGGCAGCTTATAAAAGGGTTGAAAAAGAAATGAAGCGCCAGAAACGGGAAGAGAGTAAGACCCCCAGTTACCTTGATAATTGGACGAATTTTTCAGGCCCCTATGACAATATGCAGTGTAAGGAATGGCTTGCCACAGAAAACGGGATTTGCTTAAGAAACCCGTCCACAGGATATACGGATATACTAGCCTGCTATCATCCAATTCTTCCGATCGAGCGTTTGAAGAACCTGGAAACAGGGGAAGAGCAGATCAAGTTGGCCTATAAACGGAATGGCCGGTGGGAAGAGATCATTGTTCCCAAGACCATGGTTACATCGGCTAATAAGATTGTTTCACTATCAGGTCGTGGGATCTCCGTTACCAGCGAGAACGCAAAGTATCTGGTGAGATATCTAGCCGATGTGGAAAACGCCAATGAGGAGCATATAACTGTTCAGTATTCAACGTCAAAGCTGGGCTGGATCCGTGGAGGATTCCTACCTTACGATACAGAAATTGTTTTTGATGGAGACGCGCGCTTTCGGCAGATAGCTGAGAGCGTGGCACAGATCGGGAGCCGGACAATGTGGTTTGATCATGTGTCGACCCTGCGTAAATCCGGAAGAATTGAGATCAAGTTCATGCTGGCCGCAGCGTTTTCCAGTATACTGGTTCAGCCACTTGGAGGGCTTCCCTACTTTGTGGATCTCTGGGGGGAAACGGAAGGAGGAAAAAGTGTATCAACAATGGTGGCGGCCTCCGTTTGGGCCAATCCGGATGAGAGTGCGTACATAAAAGATTATAAGGGGACTGAGGTGGGATTGGAAGCGATCTGCGACCTGTTAAACAACCTTCCTCTGATCCTGGACGATTCTAGCAAAAAGAACCGGAAAATTGAAGATAACTTTGAGGGACTGGTATATGATCTGTGTTCCGGAAAGGGAAAAACCCGCTCTAACAAGGAGCTGGGACTAAACCGGGAGAATCACTGGAAGAACTGCATTTTGACGAACGGAGAGCGGCCCTTAAGCTCCTATGTGACTCAGGGCGGAGCTATTAACCGTATTCTTGAAATAGAGTGCGGCGAACGCGTTTTTGAAAGCCCTGGCAATACTGCAGAGTTGGTTAAGCGGAATTACGGACATGCCGGCCGAGAATTTGTTGAGGTCATAAAAGAACTGGGTATTGAGAAAATCAGGGAGATCCAACAAGAATTTGCAAGGCAGCTGGCCGATGATGAGAAGATGCAGAAGCAGAGCCTGTCTCTATCTATTGTCCTGACAGCTGATAAGATCGTCACGGACTATCTTTTCAAGGATGGGCAGTATATCAGTCTGGAAGAGGCCAGAGAAGTCCTGGTGGACCGAAATGAGCTTTCTGACAATGAGCGCTGCTACCAGTTTATCCTGGATAAGGTCGCCATGAATCCGGCCCGGTTTGATATCCAGAATGAGAACGTGGAGAAATGGGGTGTGATTGAAAATGGTTATGCCATTATTTATACCACTGCATTTACCTCCCTGTGCAAAGATGGAGGATTTTCAAAGGCATCATTTCTTTCATGGGCGAGTCGAAAAGACCTCTTGCAGCAAGATGGAGAAAAGGGAAGGCAAAGGACGGATAAGGTAAAAAGCTTTAACGGGAATAAGGTCAGATGCGTTTTTCTTAAAATAAATGAGGACATGGATAAAGACGGATTTATCAAAATGGCTGAAAATATCCAGGAAGAGCTACCATTTAAGTAGTTGGGTAACCAATTAAGTGTTACCGCAGAAATTCAGGTTTTATGCGGTGTTGAAGGTGTTTTTAGAGACGAGTAACCAAGTAACCAAAAAAAATGCATGTGTATATATAGAAAAATAATTTTATAACTTTTGTATTTTATTTAACAAAGTTTTATAAAAAATGTCTCGCGCGTAAGGAAACCTATAAATTATGGTTACTTGGTTACCGTAGCCATAAAACCTTTATTTTATGCGGGTTTGAGCGGTATCCACTAAAATAAAAAATCCGGTTACTGTAACCTGAAATTTGGTTACTGAGGTGATGTTATGACAGAAGAAGTAAGGAAATATGCGGAAAAGTGCATGATAGAGAGCAATATCAGAATGGTTCCCGGACATTGTCCTGAGTTTGATAACAAGGAGCAGGTGGACCTGTTTCTGAAAATATGTGCAAAGATGAGTGAAGCGGGGCACAGGGCTCTGGAGGAGTTTCAGGCGAATATATTTGATTTGACGGATGTGGATATAAACGAGTACCAAGAGCTGTTGGACCGCCTTAAGCGGAACAAGGAAAAAGTTCCCTTGGAGATTCTTACAACAAAATATAAGAAGTCCTATGGAGAACTGAAAGAGAGTATCCGGGCAATGACAAAGGACATTCTTCAGGATGTGGCGCTTGACGGCTTGCGGATCGAACAGTCTCACGCTGAACTGGTATACGTGTATATCAATGCGGCAATCAAAGAATCCGGAATTTTGGAAAAGATAGGCCATGCAGTATTCCACCAATACGATGCAGAACAGGTTCTTGAATATGCCAGTCAGCTGCGGGAGATGGTTCACCAGGTTATGAAAGGGCGTGAGGAAAATGCCAGCTAAAAAGAAATCCAGTACCCCCCCCAACAGGAAAAGATTTATCTCTGCCATATCTGCGGCAAGGAGATCTATGGGGAGCATGTGTACATAGAAACCAAGAGGCGGAGTAAGCTGCATATCCATTTTGAGTGTATGCCAGGAAAGGAGAATAAGTTATGAACATAGATGAAATGATTTTGAAAGCAAATAGGGACGGAAAAACCTATATTAATAGTCGCGATGGTTATGAATATTCAAGGGACAATGGGTTTTTAAGTCCAAAAGGAACAATGAAATTGACTGTTCAGCAAGCGTGTTGGGAAGAAAAGCTCACTCGCCACCTTACTATCAGGGAAGCAGAAAAAGAATTGGATTGTGTGATTGACGTGGATTTCCCTAAATAGCGACCTGTAAACGAAGATTGGAGTAAATATGAGCATATTTTTAGGATTACAAATAATCGCTTTTGTTATATGGATAGCAGGTGCAGTCAGGGCATTTGTAAAAGACAGGAATGAGTTAATGCTAGTCAGTTTAGTGGCAGTGCTGATATTGGGTCTGTTGCACAGATTGTTTGGGTGACAAAACAGCGGTTTAACGGAGAAGGGAAGGTAATTTTAAATGAATATTGATTTAAGCAGATTTAAGGTTGTATATGGCGAAAAGGTTCTTAATGCCATATCGTTGCAGGGCATAGAGTTTGACGGAGATTGGGA
>DEYX01000215.1 GCA_002365025.1 Hungatella sp. UBA3147
TGCCGGATTTTTCCAGGCTGGTCGTAGCGGTTGGTGTGTAGAGGAAGGGAAAACTGTTATATGGATGACGGCCTAAATCACAGGGATCAACGGTAGTGACAGGTACGTGCAGAAGAGAATCCCTTATATCTAAAAAGGTGATATTATTTCCAGTATCATAGGAAGGAACCAGGGTATTACTAATTATTAAGTCATAATAATTATTATCCAAAATTTTTAACAAGATAAATCCTCCCTGTATTTATTGGGTACATAATACATTTTATGCGGAAAAACATCTATTATGAGGATATCCTGGAGCATTGTATTGGATTATAAACATAAGAAATTAACAGTTGCATCAAGTTCTTTCAAAGGTTACAATGAGAGATAAAGAGTCTTAAATGCATCGATTAACTTGACTAATTCCGCACATAATGTTATAAAAGAACCGTTGCGTTGTATTAGGATACGTTGGAGGAGAGAAGAATGCTTTACGAAGAAAAGACGATAGAAACCATACCGGTAGGTCCACTGGGTCTGATACCGTTAAAAAGCTGCAAGGAGCTGGGAGATAAGGTCAATGACTACCTGGTGTCATGGAGACAGGAGCGGGAGAGCGAGCATAAGTCAACCATCGCTTTTTCAGGTTATCAGAGAGATTCCTATATGATCGGAGCCAGCACGCCAAGATTCGGATCCGGCGAAGCAAAGGGTACCCTGCATGAATCTGTACGGGGTGATGACCTTTATTTCATGGTGGATGTGTGTAATTACAGCCTTACTTATTCCCTGTGCGGGATGACCAATCATATGTCCCCTGATGACCACTTCCAGGATTTGAAGCGCCTCATTGCAGCATCGGCAGGAAAAGCCCGCCGCATCAATGTGATCATGCCATTCTTATACGAGAGCAGACAGCATAAGAGATCCAGCAGAGAATCCTTAGACTGTGCGCTGGCCCTTCGGGAGTTGGTGAACATGGGAGTTGAGAACATCATCACCTTTGACGCTCATGACCCGAGAGTGCAGAATGCGATTCCTTTAAAGGGCTTTGAGACTGTTCAGCCTATTTACCAGTTTATCAAGTATTTACTGAAGGAAGAGAAAGAACTGGATATTGACAGCGAGCATATGATGGTCATCAGCCCGGATGAGGGAGGTATGGGACGTGCTGTATTCTTTGCCAATGTTCTTGGCCTTGATATGGGTATGTTCTATAAACGCAGGGATTATACTCAAATCGTGAATGGACGCAATCCCATCGTTGCCCATGAATTTTTGGGAAGCAGCGTAGAAGGAAAAGATGTGATCATAGTTGACGACATGATTTCTTCCGGCGAGAGCATGCTTGATGTAGCGAAAGAGCTTAAGAGAAGAAAAGCCAGGAAAGTATTCGTTTGCTCCACTTTTGGCCTTTTTACCAATGGTCTTGCAAAGTTTGATGAATATTATGAGAATGGATTTATTGACAGGATCCTTACGACCAATCTGGTCTATCAGACCCCTGATCTCTTATCCAGGCCATACTATATCAATGTTGATATGAGTAAGTATATTGCACTTATCATAGATAATTTAAACCATGACGCATCCTTAAGCGAGCTTTTAAATCCAACGAAAAGAATTAACCGGCTTCTGGAGCGTTACCGCGCAGGTGAGAGGTAAAAGGGCATATGGAACGATTACCGAAGCAAAAACTGGTCTTAGTAGGCCTTACACTTTTCTCCATGTTTTTTGGGGCGGGAAATCTCATTTTTCCGCCCTTTTTGGGTGCATCAGCGGGAACGAATATCTGGATTGCCATGGCAGGCTTTGCGGTGACAGCCATCGGGTTTCCGGTTCTTGGTGTGGTTGCAGTTGCTAAGTCCGGCGGCCTTAATAAGCTGGCCGGCCATGTTCATCCCAGATTTGCATTTATTTTTACACTGCTCATTTATTTATCCATAGGGCCATGTCTCGCAATTCCCAGAACTGCCAGCACCTCCTTTGAGATGGCGGTGGTCCCCTTTTTAAAAGGGGGGAGCCCGGGAGCTCTCACCCAGTTCCTTTATTCCGCCGTGTTCTTTACCATTGCTTTTGTCGTGTCATTGAAACCTGATAAATTAACAGACCGTCTGGGTAAGATAATGACTCCCTGCCTCTTGGCCCTGATCGTGGTAATCTTTGCAGGCAGCGTAGTCCATCCGGCAGGCTCTTATGGGATTCCGTCAAAGTCCTATGGTTCCAACCCATTTGTAAAAGGATTTCTTGAAGGGTATCTGACCATGGATACCATCGCTGCTCTGAACTTTGGAATTATTATCTCTTTGAATGTTCAGGCAATGGGAATCAAACAGGAAGCTTCCGTCGTAAAGGAAACCATTCAGGCCGGTTTCGTCGCTGGAGGTGTCCTTTTAGCGGTATACAGTGCTCTGGCCCACGTGGGAGCCGTCACCGGCGGGGCAATGGGGCTGGGAGAAAACGGAGCTCAGACCTTAAACCAGGCGGTACGTTTTTTGTATGGGAATGGGGGGCTTGTGATGCTGGCCGCCATTTTTTTCATTGCTTGTTTAAATACCTGCATCGGCCTTATCAGTTGCTGCAGCAGGTATTTTTGCACCATTGTACCCAAAGTGGGATACCGTGTATGGGCATTCACCTTCGCATTGGTGAGCCTGGTAATCTCAAATATCGGTCTTACCAGGATATTAGAAATCTCTGTACCGGTGTTAAATGCTATCTACCCCATAGCCATTGTCCTCATTCTGCTGTCCTTTGGTTTTCCGGACGGAAGGAAGTGGAAGGCTGTTTATGCCTGTTCCATTAGCCTCACAGGAATCACCAGCGTGCTTCTGTCCCTGGAACAGGCAGGTCTTAGTTTTTTAATTCCCGGGCTTTCCATGCTTCCTCTTTATGATATGGGACTTGGCTGGATCGGGCCGGCGATTACAGGGCTCCTGGCTGGCGTTTTAGCCTGTTTAGCCGGATATAGGAACAGATCATAGGATCTATAGTAAAAAGACTGCCATGAGGCTTAAAAGCCGTCATAACAGTCTTTTTTATTGGAACATTATCATGAGGTTAAATTTCTATCAGATGATAAGGGATCAGGTTTGCGGTCAGCATCTGGGCCTCTCTCTGATGGCAGGTGAAGATAATAACCTGGTCGGAATAAGTGCCCACCAGCCATCTTAAAGCAGTCCGAAGCCTGTCGTCATCATATAGTACAAAACTGTCATCAAATATGAATGGCATTCGCTCGGTGCCCTCCTGAATTAAGGTGGCAGCTGCCAATCGAAGGGCAAGATAAACCTGATCCATGGTGCCGCTGCTGACCTGCTCTAAAGGGACCAGCTTAGTTTTTGTATTAAGGAATACATTCAGGTTCTCATCTACGCTCATGCTGGTATAGATTCCCCCTGTGATCCCGGCGATAAGGTCAGAAGCTGTTTTATTTAGATATAGGCCAAATGAGTCCCGGATAGAGGAGGAGAGGCTGGTCATGGTTTCCAGTGCTAAGTCAATGGCGGATATTTCTTCCCGGATCCGGTCGTTCTCTGCCAGGATGTGCTTAAGTCCTTCTGCCTGGGTTTTGCAGCTTGATAAGTGCTCCAGCTTTTTCTCAAGCTCCCACTGGCTTTTCTGCTGCTTTTCAATGGATTCCCCGCAATTCTCCTGCTTTTTTGAAAGCTCCTCAATATCTTTCGCTTTCTGAGAGATGACGGCTTCCGATTTGGCTACCGCTGAGCATAAGCGGGTGAACTCTGCCATCTTCGTCTGGAATGCACGGATGGTTTCTGAAGATATCTCGGTATTACCCAAATGTCTTGATAGGATCTCCTGCAGGATTTTGGCGCTCATTTCCATGTCCTTTTGGCTATGCCTCAGCCGTAAAAACAGGATCAGGCCGATCAGATAGAAAATCGTGGCGGTTCCAATAAAAATGCCTAACAAAAGGAGGAGGTCAAGTCCATAGTAAGCGGTGAAATAATTTGCTTCTCCCAGATAATAAAGCACTCCCGTGCCGCATAACAGCAAAGTGGCGATGACCAGGGAAAGGACAGAAAAAATCTTTCTTGGTTTTTTGTTGCAGGCCGCCCTGGCTTCCATATATTCGTCATAGTTTTCCTGGGCCTTTGCCTGGCAGGCGTTAATAGACGCCTGGTCGGAAAACTGGTTGCTGTTCAGTACCTGTCTGCCCCTTGCGGCTTTTTGAAGAAGTTCTTCCTTTTCCCTCTGTTGTTCCTCCATGGATACCCTGATATGGGAGCGGAGCTTATGGTATTCCTGAATCTGGTTTTCATACTCAGGAGATGAGATTTCCTTTTCTGTGTTGCGGATTTCGCTTAATAACGAGGTATAAGTCCGGGCCGCTTCCGGAACCATCTGGGATTCCAGTTCCTTTTTCTGTGACTTTAAAAAGGCGGCCGCCTTTGTGATGTTAAGGGCTAAGTTTCCCGTGGTGTTTAAGTTGGCAATGTAATTTTTAAGTTCGGAAACCATGCCCTCATCGGTAGCACTTTTAAGCTGTCCGATGCTGACGGTGTTTATGTATGCAGATTCGCTTAAACCGCATAATAAGTCATCTAAAAATGCCTTAGTCGGCTCGATCTCCCGTCCGGCGGTTTCGTCTACAATCTTAAATTCTTTTTTATTCTTCTGGAAGGTGCGCTCGATCCGGTAAATGTGATCCTTATGCTCCAGCCGTATCTGCCCCTCATAAGTGCCGCTGTTTTCCCAAGGCTCGAATTTTGTGTAAAGATCATTCCGGGATGCACGGCCTCTCTGGCGTTCAATACCGAAAAGCATTCCCCGGATGAATGTATGGATGGTGGATTTTCCGGCCTCATTTTTCCCATATACAATGTTTAGTCCATCCCGGAAGGTAAGGTTTCTGCCATGGAATTTCCCAAAGCCATTGATATAGATATCAATTATTTTCATGGGGTCAGCTCCTTTCGTCCGTTGTACGAAGCAATGCGTTGATGCCGTAATGAAGGGCCTTTTTTTCCACCGGGCTCATCTCTGGTTTCTGAAGGGCCTGGATAAAGAAACCGATCATATCGCTGGGATGTTCGGCAAACAATGCGGGAAAATCATACTGAGGTTCCGATTCGTCAATGATTTCCATGATCTTAAAACGGGTGGAAAGCATCTCTAAATCAAAGGAAATGTCAGGGTCCCTCATGCCGCGGATTCGAAACCGGAATATGTTTTCCGATCCCCGGTTCTGGATTTCCTGGGTGATTTTCATAGCAAGTTCCGTATTGGTAGTGGCAGTTGTTACATTAACTGCCAGGGAGATATACTGGAGCTTTGCAAGGGGAATGAACTTTAAGTAAGTCACCATACGTGTCACCTCATTGATTTCCCCCACCATCATGCCGTGCTGTCCGGATTCTGTCTTATCAAGCGGCTCTAAGGAACCGGCGAATGCCATACGGTTTTCCAGTAAGATCTCCGGCCGGTGAATATGACCCATGGCAATGTAGGAAAAGTCCAGATTGGCCATGGCGCCCTTGTCAAATGGGATGTGGTTGGCATCGCCCCCATGACCAAGAAGGACATGGATGCGCCCGTTGTTGGGCACCTTTAAATGATCAAGGCGGTTTTCCGGAATTTCTGCTGAGTGGTAACTGAAACCGTAAACCTCGGTATTGATGTCCTTAAAGTAAACACTTTCCAGCTCCCCGCCCATGAGATAAGATACATTGGGAGCCCAGGTGAAGCTTAAAAGGGCAGAGTTGTTCCGGATGCGGTCATGGTTACCGGCAATGATGACCACATGGACATCCGGTATGGTGGTAAATAGAAAATTTATTTCTTTCAAATCTCTGGCCAGGGGCTGGCGGTGAAATAAGTCTCCGGAAATAAAGAGGCAGTTGGCTTCCAGGGCCTTTGCCTGGCTGACCGCCTTTGCAAAGGTGTCCTTGATGTCCTGATACCGTTCCTTGCTCCATGGCTTATCGCTGTCCGGGCTCATGCCCCAGTGAACATCTGCAATATGTATGAATTTCATTATCATTACCTCGCTGGTCCTCTGCATGGCTGAACTGAAACCACAAATTCCCTGCCTTTTGGGAAGGGAATTTGCGGTACAGGCTTAAAGCTCGCAGTTGTTGACAGTTCTTGGGAATGGAACCACGTCACGGATGTTGCCCATTCCGGTAAGATACATCACGCAGCGCTCAAAGCCGAGGCCAAAACCTGCATGGCGGGTAGATCCGTATTTTCTTAAGTCAAGATAGAATTCGTAATCCTCTTTCTCAAGGCCAAGCTCGTCCATACGTGCCACAAGCTTGTCATAACTGTCCTCTCTCTGGCTTCCTCCGATGATCTCGCCGATTCCGGGTACCAGGCAGTCTACGGCAGCCACAGTCTTGTTATCCGGATTCAGCTTCATGTAGAAGGCCTTGATCTCCTTTGGATAGTCTGTTACGAATACAGGCTTCTTATAGAGCTGCTCGGTTAAATAGCGCTCATGCTCGGTCTGTAAATCACAGCCCCAGAACACCTTATAGTCAAATTCCTCATTGTGCTTTTCCAGAAGCTCTATAGCCTCGGTGTAAGTCACACGGGCAAATTCAGAGTTTAAAACATGGTTTAAGCGGTTAAGAAGCTCCTTGTCCACAAACTGATTGAAGAAGTTCATCTCTTCCGGTGCATGCTCCAGAACGAAACGGATCACATATTTAAGCATGGCTTCTGCCAGCTCCATATTATCATCCAAATCGGCAAAGGCCATCTCCGGCTCGATCATCCAAAACTCTGCCGCATGGCGGGTGGTATTGGAGTTTTCTGCACGGAACGTAGGTCCAAAGGTATAAACATTACGGAATGCCATAGCATAGGTCTCCGCATTGAGCTGGCCGCTTACGGTTAAGTTGGTAGGCTTTCCAAAAAAGTCCTGGGTGAAATCTACAGACCCTTCCTTAGTCTTTGGAATATCTGTTAAATCCATGGTAGTAACCTGGAACATCTCACCGGCACCCTCACAGTCGCTTCCGGTAATGATAGGGGTGTGTACATACACAAAGTCCCTTTCCTGGAAGAACTGGTGAATGGCATAAGCAATCAGAGAACGCACACGGAAAACAGCCTGGAAGGTATTGGTTCTGGGACGCAGATGGGAAATGGTTCTTAAATATTCAAAGGAATGGCGCTTTTTCTGAAGAGGATAATCCGGTGTAGAAGTCCCTTCAACAATAATTTTATCCGCCTGGATCTCAAATGGCTGTTTTGCATCGGGAGTGGGTACCAGGGTACCGGTGACGATAACAGCAGTTCCTACATTGAGTTTGGATATTTCAGAGAAATTTTCCATAGTGTCATGATAGACGACCTGAAGTGTTTCAAAATAAGTTCCGTCATTTAAAACAATGAATCCAAATGATTTGGAATCCCGTAAACTTCTCACCCAGCCTCCGATCGTAACCTGAGTGTTAAGAAGTGATTCTTTGTCTTTATATATTTGTCTTACAGTGATTAAATCCATAGTGGCTTCTCCTTTTACATGTTCGCATACTTACTTAGATTATACTTTATTTCAAGCATTGATTCAAGGGGGAAGGGTGTAAAAACGCAAGATATGGCTTAAAATGTAAAAGAATCGAAAAAAGCATGAAAAATGTCGGAAAATGCACAAAAAATTATCCTAATAATTCAAAATTTTGTTCACTATTTTCTGAATATGTGTTATAATGCTAGTACAATAAAATTACAACAGCGAGAGGTGATAACGTGATCAAGAAAGAAATGATTGCCATGCTTTTGGCAGGCGGGCAGGGAAGCCGGTTAGGCGTGTTAACGCAAAAAGTGGCCAAACCAGCAGTATCATTTGGCGGCAAGTACCGTATAATTGATTTCCCACTCAGTAACTGCATCAACTCAGGAGTAGATACAGTGGGAGTTCTGACTCAGTATCAGCCATTGCGCTTAAATACCCATATCGGGATCGGCATCCCATGGGATTTGGACCGGAACGTTGGCGGCGTCACGATCCTTCCTCCCTATGAAAAGAGCAAAGGCAGTGATTGGTATACTGGAACGGCAAATGCCATCTATCAGAACCTCGAATATATGGAAACTTACAATCCGGACTATGTCCTCATATTGTCAGGAGACCATATCTATAAGATGGATTATGAGGTCATGCTGGAATACCATAAAGCGAATAATGCTGATATCACCATAGCTGCTATGCCGGTGCCGATTGAGGAAGCCAGCCGTTTTGGAATCCTTATAACCGATGAGAGCAACCGTATCACGGAGTTTGAAGAAAAACCGGTAAATCCAAGAAGCAACCTGGCATCCATGGGCATCTACATATTCAGCTGGAAAGTATTAAAAGAGGCACTTATCAAGATGTCTGAAGTACCGGGCTGTGATTTCGGAAAGCATATCATTCCATACTGCTTCGAGGCAGGGGACCGGGTATTTGCCTATGAATACAATGGTTATTGGAAGGATGTGGGAACTTTAAGCTCTTACTGGGAAGCCAACATGGAGCTGATTGATATCATTCCGGAATTTAACCTTTACGAGGAGTACTGGAAGATCTATACAAAGAGTGATATCATACCGCCTCAATACGTGTCGGAAGAGGCTGTTATAGACAGAAGCATCATCGGAGAAGGATCAGAAATCTGCGGAGAAATCCACAATTCTGTTATTGGTGCCGGTGTTACCATTAAAAAGGGAGCCGTGGTCAGGGATTCCATCATCATGAGGGAATGCGTACTGGGAGAGAATGTCAAGATCCAGAAGGCCATTATCGCTGAAAATGTAAAGATTGGAGCAAACTCTGAGCTTGGTTACGGGGAATTTGCCCCCAGCAAATATGATCCCAAGGTCTATCAGTCCGATCTGGTAACAGTCGGTGAGAATTCAACCATACCGGAAAATGTGAAGGTAGGCAAGAATACGGCAATCGTCGGTGAAACAACAGCAGAAGATTATACTGACGGTGAGCTGGCTGGCGGAGACTACATCATAAAGGCAGGTGGCATACGATGAGAGCGATAGGAATTGTATTAGCAGGCGGAAACAGTAAGAGAATGCGGGAATTATCCAATAAAAGGGCAATCTCGGCCATGCCCATTGCCGGGAATTACCGCAGCATTGATTTTGCCCTCAGTAATATGACGAATTCCCATATTCAGAACGTAGCGGTTTTAACTCAGTATAATTCCAGATCGCTTCATCTGCATTTGAGCTCTTCCAAATGGTGGGATTTTGGAAGAAAGCAGGGGGGATTGTTTGTATTCACTCCAACCATAACCGCAGAAAGCAGTGACTGGTACCGGGGAACTGCAGATGCGCTTTTCCAGAACCTTACATTCTTAAAGAACAGCCATGAACCCTATGTTGTCATTGCGGCAGGTGACGGCATCTATAAGCTGGATTATGGAAAAGTTCTGGAATATCATATTGAGAAGAAGGCTGATATTACCGTCGTATGTACGGAGCTTCCGCAGGGAGAGGATATCACACGATTCGGTCTGGTGAGAACCAATGAAGACGGAAGGATCACAGACTTTGAGGAAAAGCCTATGGTCGCATCTTCTAATGTTGTATCCTGCGGTATCTATGTCATCCGCAGACGGCAGCTGATTGAGCTCATAGAGCGCTGCGCGATGGAAGACCGTTATGATTTTGTAAACGATATTCTGATTCGTTACCGGAACCTAAAGAGGATTTATGCTTATAAGATGAATACTTACTGGAGGAATATCGCTTCTGTTGAGTCTTACTACAAGACTAACATGGATTTCCTGAAATCGGAAGTGAGGGATTATTTCTTCCGTCAGTACCCGGATGTTTATTCTAAAATAGATGATTTGCCTCCGGCAAAGTATAATCCGGGAGCCTCAGTTAAGAACAGTTTGATATCCAGCGGCAGCATTGTCAATGGAGTGGTCGAAAATTCTGTTCTGTTTAAAAAGGCATATGTAGGCAATAACTGTGTCATTAAAAATTCTATCATTTTAAATGATGTTTACATAGGTGATAATACGGTTATTGAAAATTGTATAGTGGAAAGCCGGGATACGATCCGGGCGAATACCACTCATATTGGAACACAGGACAATATAAAAATTGTCTTAGAGAAAAACGAAAGATACACATTATAAGGAAATGCGGGGGAAAGCTTGACATGCAGATTACAGACGTGAGGGTTAGACGTATCGAAAAAGAAGGAAAGATGAAAGCAATAGTATCCATTACTCTTGATAATGAATTTGTAATTCATGATATCAAGGTAATTGAAGGGGAGAAGGGGCTATTTATTGCTATGCCAAGCCGCAAGGCTGCTGATGGGGAATACCGGGATATTGCACATCCCATTAATTCCGACACCCGTGATATGATCCAAAGGGTCATTCTGGATAAGTATGAGACCACGGCATTAGAGATGCCGGAGGTGACGGCATTTGCTTAATAAGTCTTTTAATCCGCAGGCAGGGGTGACTCTGCCTGCGGATTTTTGTATGGTGACTCTCTTAAATACAGGATTTACACGGGGCTCTTTTTGGGGTTATAATAAAATGTAATAATTTTGGAAAGGTAGATGAAAACATGACGATAAAAATAGGTATTGCAGGCTACGGGAATCTGGGAAAAGGGGTGGAATGTGCCATTCGCCATAATCCGGATCTTGAGCTTTCTGCCGTATTTACCAGAAGAGATCCGGCATCATTAACCCTCCTTACTCCGGATGTAAAGGTGTATTCCATGGAGGAAGCTATTTCAAAAAAGGATTCCATTGATGTGATGATCCTCTGCGGCGGAAGCGCGGCAGATCTTCCGGTACAGACTCCCCTTCTTGCCAGACATTTCAATGTAGTGGACAGCTTTGATACCCACGCGCGGATCCCCCAGCATTTTGAAGCAGTGGATGGGGCGGCAAAGGAGGGAAACAAGGTTGGGATCATATCCGTTGGCTGGGATCCGGGCATGTTCTCCTTAAACCGTCTGTGCGGAGAGTCCATTTTACCAGGCGGCCATGATTATACGTTCTGGGGCAGGGGCGTAAGCCAGGGCCACTCCGATGCGATCCGCAGGATAGAAGGTGTCCGTGATGCCAGACAGTATACCATTCCGGTTGAAGGAGCCCTCGAAGCGGTCCGCAGCGGGAAAAATCCAGAACTGTCCACCAGAGAGAAGCATACCCGGGAATGTTTTGTAGTGGCGGAAGAGAATGCGGATTTAGACCGGATCAGGAAAGAAATCGTATCAATGCCCAATTATTTTGCAGATTATAATACTACGGTTCATTTTATCAGCGAAGAGGAACTTAACCGGGACCACAGAGGAATTCCCCATGGAGGGTTTGTCATAAGGACCGGAAAGACAGGCTGGGAGGATGAGAACAGCCATGTGATCGAATACAGTCTAAAGCTGGATTCCAATCCGGAATTTACGGCCTCCGTGCTGACGGCTTATGCTAGAGCTGCTTATCGTTTGAATCAGGAAGG
>DEYX01000214.1 GCA_002365025.1 Hungatella sp. UBA3147
CTGACAGAAAAGTTTCACGATCCGGCTCCTTTTTCCATGAGACAGATAGCCCTTGCTCCCTGCTCCCCCTTTAGCGTAACTCCTGATTTAATGAGGGAGTCAGCAAAGCTGGCCAGAAGCCTTGGTGTGCGTCTGCATACCCACTTGGCAGAGACAAGGGATGAAGAGCGGTTTACGGTTGGTGCTTACGGAATGAGGCCTTTGGAATATATGGAAAGCCTGGGCTGGCTGGGAAAGGATGTATGGTTTGCCCACGGGATCCATTTTAATGAGGAAGAACTTAAAACACTTGCCAGGACACAGACGGGAGTCGCCCATTGTCCGGTTTCAAATATGAAGCTGTCCTCCGGGGTGGCCAGGATCCCGGAGATGATGGACTTAGGAATCCCTGTTGGTCTTGCCGTAGATGGAAGCGCAAGCAACGACGGTTCCAATATGTTGGAGGAAATGAGAGTAGGGTATCTGCTGCACAGACTGCAGTATGGCCACAAGGCACCCAGCGGATATGGGATGTTAAAGCTTGCCACTGCAGGCGGGGCAAGGATCTTGGGAAGGGATGACATCGGCACTCTGGAACCGGGAAAAGCAGCAGATTTTTTCCTTGTGGATATCAGACGATTTGAACTGGTGGGAGCCATGGAGGACCCAAAATCAGTCCTGGCAACGGTGGGGCTGAAAGGACCGGTTGACTATACGGTAATTAATGGAAGCATTGCAGTAGAGAAGGGGCGGCTGGTCACTATAGATGAGGAAAGAACCCAGAACTCTGCCCAGGAGAGCTTCCAGAAGTTTATGAAAAAATCCCTGTAGCAGGCAGAGGAATAAAGCGTATGAAAATTTCAAATTTCGGTTCACTGAACTTGGATTATATGTATGATGCAGAACATTTTGTAAGGCAGGGAGCGGGTCAGCCGATTCCTGCCATGAAAGAAGTAATTAATTTTTAGTGATTTTGTAAGCAATTGGAAAGGAAGCATAACGGATGAAACATATTATAGTGGATTGCGATACGGGTATCGATGATTCAATAGCCATATTACATGCCTTAAAAAATAAAAAACTTCATGTGGAGGGATTTACCACTGTGTACGGAAACACATCATCCATGCAGGCGGCGGAAAACACACTGCGGTTAATAAAGCTGGCTGAATGCGGCTATGACGTTCCGGTAATCGTTGGAGCAAACCATAGCATGACCGGTGCCGCAGAGCCTTATCCCGTTCATATTCATGGAGACAATGGAATCGGAAACGTTGAATTGCCGGAATCAGAGCAAAAGCCTTTGAATGAGGAGGCTTCGGACTTTATAATAAGAAAGGCAGAGGAACTTCGCGGGGATTTAACCATTGTTGCCTTGGGACGTCTGACGAATATAGCCGCAGCTTTGGAAAAGGATCCAAGGCTTCCATATAAAATGAAGCATTTGGTCATCATGGGAGGAGCCTTTCATAAGCCAGGCAATATCAGCGCATATGCGGAAGCGAATATATACGGAGATGCGAAAGCCGCGGATCTTTTATTCCGGGCAGGTTTTCCCATGACTGTGGTAGGACTTGATGTTACAATGGAGACATTTATATCCGCTCAGGATATTTCTCTGCTGGGAAAGTATTGCAGGGAGGAGAACCGGAAGATTGTTCAGTATATGCAGTCCGCGCTGGAATACTATTTCCAGTTCAGTTACCAATCCATGGGGTGCCAGGATCGCTGCGTGGTTCATGATCCGCTGGCCATGGTGATTGCCGGGGATCCGTCCATCGGGGAATACCGTATGGTAAGGGCTGCAGTAGAGTATGAAAATGAAGAATTCCGCGGCATGATTAAGAAAGATGAAAATTTTATTCCGGTCTATGATCATGATGAAATCCAGTATTGTGTCCGGGTTGATTCCGATCTGGCGGTAAGGAAGCTGTTATCAGTGTTTTAAGGGTCATAAACTTAATATCTGCACAGTCATTGGATTCCCCCTGGGATGCCAACGCATTGGAACAAGTTCAGCCATGGTTTCTGAATAGCTATCTGCCTTCAAATCTTTACCGGGATCCCAGTCTTTCACTGAAAGAGTGAGAGCGGGGATCCCGGATATTCTAATCATACAAGATTCTCTTTCTTTCTGCAAGATCCTGCAATAATTTCAAGTTTTTAGCCTGATAGACAAATTCTTTCAAAATAATGAATATGGTGGAATGTTTTGCGGTATTTATGGTATAATCATAGCCAGATAATAATAAGCCCATTTGAGGTACAAGGTTAAAAGGAAAGTGTCTTTCAACCTTGAGTATGTGAATCAACTGGATAAAAGTATATCCCCTTGATTCATTAGGAGACAAAATATGAAACCACATGCATTTGCGGTCTGTGCATATAAGGATTCGCCATATCTTGAAGCCTGCCTCCGTTCCCTTTTAAAACAAAGTGTTAAATCGGAGGTCATAATTTGCACATCAACGCCCAGCCCTTATATCGAAAAAATGGCGGACAAGTACGGAGTCCAGCTGTTTGTGCGGTATGGGAAAAGCAATATACGGGAAGACTGGAATTTCGCCTATAACAAGGCCTCTGCCCGTTTTGTTACCATCGCCCACCAGGATGATTTATACCGGAAGGATTATGTGAAGAAACTTCTGGAATGTTTTGAAAAATACCCGGATATGACACTGTTTACAGGTGGATATACGGTAATCAGGGGGAACCAGCCCGCTGTTTTTGAAAAGGTGGAGTTTATCAAACGCTTTCTCAGGTTTCCTTTGCGATACCGGCGTATCAGCCACTTAACCTGGGTTAAAAAAAGTGTTTTGATGTTCGGCAATTCCATCTGCTGTCCTGCGTGTGCATATAATAAGGAAAGATTCGGTGAGTCTCTTTTTAACTCTCCCTATCAGTTTGCCCTGGATTGGGATACGCTTTATCAGTTAGCCGGACTGCCGGGACGTTTTATTAGCGTAGAAAAACCGATTCTGTATTACAGGGTTCACGGGGAGGCCACGACAAAGGCCTGTATAGCGGATAACAGCCGTCTCAGGGAAGAAGCTCATATGTTTTCAAAAATGTGGCCGGGACCGGTCGTAAAGTTGCTGATGCACTTTTACCGGAAGGCTTATAAAGAGTATGAATAAAAGAACATTTGGAGGATGAAGTGATGAAGGTAGTATTATTAGCGGGTGGTTTTGGCAGCAGGATCAGTGAGCAGAGCCATTTAAAACCGAAGCCGATGATTGAGATCGGGGAAAAGCCTATTCTGTGGCATATCATGAAGTATTATTCCCAGTATGGCTTTCACGATTTTGTTATTTGCCTTGGATATAAGCAGTATGTCGTAAAGGAATTTTTTGCGGATTATTTTCTGCATACATCAGATGTGACCTTTGATCTTGCCAATAATAAGATGGAGGTACATAACAATTATGCGGAGCCATGGAAGGTGACCCTGGTGGATACGGGGTTAAATACCATGACCGGCGGACGTATTAAGCGCATCCAGCCCTATATCGGCAATGAGCCCTTTATGATGACCTATGGTGACGGAGTATGTGACGTGGATTTAAAGGGGTTGTTAAAATTCCATCAGGACCATGGTAAGACTGCTACTATGACTACTGTCAATATCGCCCAGCTAAAGGGGGTTCTGGATATTGACGAAGGCGATGTGGTCCGTTCCTTCCGGGAAAAGGATGAAGCGGATAACAGCCTGATCAACGGCGGATTCATGGTATTAAATCCTGAGATCTTTTCCTATTTAAAGGATGATACCACCGTATTTGAAAAAGAACCATTGCAGAGCCTGGCGGCAGAAGGGCAGCTTATGAGCTTCCATCACAATGGCTTCTGGCAGTGCATGGATACTCAGCGGGAAATGAAGAAGCTGGAAGATTTGTGGCAGTCCGGACAGGCGCCATGGAAAATTTGGGAGAAATAACATGACAAGCTGGACAAGTATTAAGTGGATCGAATTTTGCGATTTTTATAAAGGAAAAAAGGTTCTGATCACAGGGCATACAGGCTTTAAGGGGAGCTGGCTCAGCCGGCTCCTTGTAAAGGCCGGTGCAACGGTAACGGGGTATTCCCTCATGCCTTCCACTGACCCAAACCTGTTTGACGCAATCGGACTTTCTGATACCGTCAATTCCATAATCGGGGACGTCCGGGATTTGGAGCATTTAAAAAAGGTGTTTTTACAGGAGGAGCCGGAAGTCGTGTTTCACCTGGCCGCCCAGCCAATTGTAAGGGACTCCTATAAGGATCCGGTCTACACCTATGAGACTAACGTTATGGGTACGGTCAATGTGCTGGAATGCATTCGTCTGACCCCTTCGGTCAAATCCTTTTTAAATGTTACAACGGATAAAGTGTATGAAAATAAGGAATGGGAGTACGGATACCGGGAAAACGATCCATTAGACGGCTATGATCCTTATTCCAACAGTAAATCATGTTCTGAACTGGTGACCCACAGCTATGCCAAGTCCTTTTTTTTCGACGGACGTGTGGCCATATCCACATCCCGTGCCGGCAATGTGATCGGAGGTGGAGATTTTGCCAATGACAGAATCATTCCTGATTGCATACGGGCGGCAGAGGCAGGCCACGACATCATCGTGAGAAATCCCCATTCAACAAGGCCGTATCAGCATGTGCTGGAGCCTCTGGCCATTTATATGACGATTGCCATGAAGCAGTATAAGGATTCCAAGTTCCAGGGATATTATAACGTAGGACCGGATGACAGAGACTGCGTGACCACAGGTGAGCTGGCGGATCTGTTCTGTGAGGCCTGGGGCCAGGGGATAAAGTGGATCGACAAGTTTGAAGGAGGCCCTCATGAAGCCAACTTTTTAAAGCTGGACTGTTCAAAGATCAAGAGAGTTTTCGACTGGCGCCCCAGATATGAGGTAAAGGAAGCAGTGGAAAAGACCGTGGAATGGACTAAGGCCTATTTGGAAAAGGCAGATATGCTTACGTTCATGGACTTGCAGATAAAAGAATTCTTCAATTAATATAAGTTTGAGAGGAAGCATCCTCCGGGTATACTTTTACACCCAATGCCCGGTGGTGCGGGGCACGCTGTAAATGCTCTGCCCAAAAAACATTGGCAGGAAAGAGGAAAAAATAGAATGTTTGAAAACAAAACAGAAAAAGTTGCGCGGGAGGAGATCCTTTCTCTGGTAAAGGAATACTGCAGCACCTACCATAATCAGAAAGATCCTTTTAAAGAAGGCGACCGCATTTCATATGCATCCCGTGTGTACGATCATCAGGAAATGGTGAACCTGGTGGACAGCTCTCTGGAGTTCTGGCTTACATCCGGGCGGTATACCGATGAATTCGAGAAAAAGCTGGCGGAATATTTAAAAGTCAGGTTCTGTTCCCTTGTGAATTCCGGTTCATCGGCGAATCTGCTGGCATTTATGGCCCTTACATCACCGCTTTTAAAGGAACGCCAGATAAAGCGCGGTGATGAAGTGATCACGGTGGCAGCCGGATTTCCAACTACGGTGACTCCTATGATCCAGTATGGTGCGGTTCCCGTATTTGTGGACGTTACCATCCCCCAGTATAACATTGATGTGAACATGCTTGAGGCTGCGCTCTCAGAAAAGACTAAGGCTGTCATGATTGCTCATACCCTGGGAAATCCCTTTGACCTTTCTGCGGTTAAGGCATTTTGCGACAGGCATCAGCTGTGGCTCGTAGAGGATAATTGCGATGCCCTTGGAACAACTTACACCATAAATGGGGAAGAGCGTTTCTCCGGAACCATAGGTGATATAGGAACCTCAAGCTTTTATCCGCCTCACCATATGACAATGGGAGAGGGCGGTGCGGTTTATACGAACAACTCACTGTTAAATAAAATAATCCGCTCTTTCCGTGATTGGGGCCGGGACTGTGTATGTCCTTCCGGACGTGACAATTTATGCGGACACCGGTTTGACCGCCAGTACGGGGAGCTTCCTGTGGGCTATGACCATAAATATGTGTATTCCCATTTTGGCTACAATTTAAAAGCTACTGACATGCAGGCGGCCATCGGTTGTGCTCAGATTGATAAGTTTCCATCCTTTGTAGAGAGGCGGCGCCATAATTTCGATCGTCTTCATAAGGGCCTGGAAGAGGTTTCCCACAAGCTGATCCTTCCGGAGGCATGCCCGGACTCCAAGCCAAGCTGGTTCGGCTTTTTGATAACCTGCAAAGAAGGCGTAAGCAGGAATCAGGTGGTACAGTATGTGGAATCAAGAGGTGTACAGACAAGGATGCTCTTTGCCGGTAATTTGACGAAACATCCATGCTTTGACCAGATGAGAGCGTCCGGAGAAGGATACCGGATCGTAGGGCAGCTGACCAATACCGACCGGATCATGGAAGATACCTTCTGGGTAGGAGTATATCCGGGAATGACTGATGAGATGATCGATTACATGGCAAAGATCATTAAGGAGGCGCTGAGCCAATAAGGGTTTTATACCTCTGAGTCCCAAAAGCAAGGGCCGGAAAGAGGAAACACTCTGCAAGTATACCTTTATGCCCAGAAAACACGGGCAGGAAAGAGGAAACATGAAGGAATACGATTTAACGGAGGTACATCAGGCGAACCTGGCTATATTAAAGGAAATTGACCGTATCTGCCGGAAATACAAGATCAAATATCTTCTGGATGCAGGAACGCTTTTAGGCGCGGTAAGACACAAAGGCTTCATTCCCTGGGACGATGATGCGGATGTGGCATTTACTCGTTCTAATTATGATGCCTTTTTAAAGGTAGTGCGGCGGGAGCTTCCGGAAGAGATGGAACTTCTTGAACCAAAGGATTTAAGAGGCGGGACGGCTTTTTATGATTTTACAACGAGAATCATCTATAAAAACAGCCGGACTCATGAGGACTCAGATGAGATGCGGTTTTATGAAGGGAGATTAAACCATCTGTGGGTGGATTTATTTACCATTGATGAACTTCCTGAAGGCAAGGCAGCATCTGCCTGTACCCGCCTTCTGCATACTGTGATCTACGGTATGGCCATGGGCCACCGTTACCGGTTGGACTATAAAAAGTATAGTCTGATCAATAAAATTGTTATTGGCACGCTGGCTTCTTTGGGGAAAATGATTCCAATGAAAACCTTGAGTAAGCTGCAGCATATGATTGCGGTCAAAGATCATAAGGGAAAGAGCCGCCTTAGGTATTACAGCAACTACCAGCCGGATTATCTCTATGTGACGCTTAAGAAGGAATGGTGTGAAGAAACTGTGGACCTGGAATTCGAAGATACCAGGCTGATGGCGCCAAAAGGCTGGCATGAGGTCCTCACCTGGATATACGGTGATTATAAGAAGCTTCCGCCGGAGGAACAACGGGTACCATCTCATTCCAGTACGGAAATTAAAATATATCATTAGAACGCAGTTATTACCGGATAAGACGGTAATTATGATTGTATGGGATACAATGACAGGGCGGGATTCATGCGAATCCCGACAGTATCCTTCTGACAAGCTGCGGTAGCAGCAATGAAGTTATGAGCAAGAAAATCCGCATTGATCAGGACTTTTATAAGCCATTTCAATGCGGATCTTCATGTCTATGGAGTATAACTCCTATTGCTGGTTTAAATATTCCTTCGCATCTTTAAAGAAACTGAAGATAATGAGAATTATGATAATTCCTATAGGAAATGCTGCGATAATGGAAACCGTCTGCAGATTGGCCATGGAATTCTCGGAAAATATAAGAGCGATGGGAAACAGCATTAAAAGCACGGACCAGAACAGCTTTACACGTTTATCTGGTTCGACGTCCTCGGGAAGCTCCTTATATGAGTAGGTGGCAGCAACCAGGGCAAGGGCATCAAAGCTGGTTGCATAAAAAGCCACCATGGTAACTGCCAGAAGGATCAGCCCCAGCTTTGCAAACGGCAAGGTCCCAAGGATTGCCATGATCGTCTGGTACAAGTCTCCTGTGGAAGCATAAATGCCCATCACATCCAGTACTCCCTTTGTCTGAAGGGCAAGACTGTAATTTCCCAATATAATAAAGGAAGTAAAAGTTCCTGAGATTCCAAAGACATATCCCCCGAGTATGGTCTGCTTTATGGTGCGCCCTTTACTGATGGCTCCGATAAAGAAAGGAGTGGCTACGCACCAAACCATCCAGTAGGCCCAGTAAAAGATGGTCCAGTTCTGAGGGAAGGAGGAAGTCCGCAGAGCATCAGTCCAGGTGGACAGGCTAATAAAATTCTGCGTCAGGTTTCCTACTGCCGTGATCCCTGTTTCAATGGTATATCTGGCTTCCTTACCACCGATCAGCACATAGAGAAGCAGGCCGAAAAACAGATATGTACAGGAAGCAGCCAGTTTTGCTATGCCCTTCATACCGAAATAAACCGTAATGGTGTAAACAATACATATAATGACCAGGATTGCAATGGTCAATAATCTGGAATCCGGCAGACCGGTTACCCTGCTGATCGCCATGGAAAGAAGGGGAGTTGCCAGAGAAAATGTGGTTGCAGTACCGGCTAGTAAGGCAAATACGGCAATTAAATCAATGAGTTTTCCGCAAAGGCCGTCTACATGCTTTCCCAAAAGAGGACGGCAGGCTTCCGAGTATTTTTGTTTCGTACGTTTTTTAACATGGAGCATGAAGCCGAATGCTGCAGCCAATATCATGTAAAAACTCCAGGGGATAGGGCCCCAGTGAAACAGCGGATAGGTGGAGGCCCAGTCCTGCATGGCTCCCAGATCCGCGATATGTGGTTCCCCTGCATAGAGAATCCATTCACAAAGGGAATAGAAGAGGATATCAGCGGCCAGACCGGCTGTAAACATCATAGTACCCCATTTAAAGTTTGAATATTGGGGTTTTTCCAGGTTTCCAAGCTTTATGGTACCGTATTTGGAAAATGCGATATACAGGGAGCAAAGGAAGGTAAAGAGCCCGATGATAAGATAATAACTCCCCAGCTCATCTCCTAAAAATGACCGGATAGCA
>DEYX01000283.1 GCA_002365025.1 Hungatella sp. UBA3147
TGGGTCTCTTCTTATGTATCCCCTTTTTTCTAGCGCCTCCAGGTGAGAGTGGACAGATGATGTTGATTTTAAACTGACCGCTTCGCAAATCTCCCTGACCGCTGGTGGATATCCTCTATCAATTATAGACTCTTTTACATAATCAAATATTTGCTTTTGTATTTTACTCATTCTTACATTTCTCATAGGTATGCCCACCTTTCTATATGGTACTATACCATATGTAATTCGTAAACGCAAACATATGTTCGTTTATTATTCAAATAAATAAGACGAAAACCTTTGCGAAGATTCTCGGCACAATATTTAGTTACCCTAAAAACAAATCCATATATAAGCATACTTAATAAAACGAAGCATATTTAAATATGTTTATATATAAAATTCTTTGTATATTAAAACAATGAATACAATTGACCCCATTTTTGAATACATTTGTGGATGAAGTATCTCAAACCTCCTTATTTTACTAGGGTTTTAATCTCACTCATGGGTTCGAGCCCCATTACTTCCAGTATTTTAAACCCTAGTAAATGCAAGAATTCCTTGCAAATACTAGGGTTTTTGAATACTTAAATTTATATAGACTCCGGTTAATTCGCTTTCCCATTCCTTTGGTAAATAATAAAAGAACCAGCTAAATGTGGTTAGCTAATACTCTTATTGATATATCATGAATTCTTTTTAATGTATATTTTTAATGCTTTTATTACCAGATATAGCACATATATACCCATTCCTATACCAGCAACGATTAAGAGTAAGAAGATTAAATTCACAACACTTAAAATAGCCATCTATTCGTACCTCCTTATAAAATAATTCAATATAAGCAACAATATTATAATACCATAACGAAATCGTTTTTACTAATTATTACTTTCTTAAAAGAAATCGGTAATTCGCCTGCTCGTCTACTATATAGTAATTTTGATAATTTAGATAAATAACACTAATATAACGACTCCGATTGGGCGGACTTACGGTAATTAATAAGTTTATTCTGCAGTTTAAGGTAATATAATTTTTATTAACCCTAAACCACCAAGTATTGATAATATTGAACCTAAAAATCTAAATTTAATTATTGACTGTTCCAAGTAGATCGAATATATATTTGTATCCATGTTACCACCATTCATTTGCATAATGCCTGACATATTATTAGCACCCAGTTCCGTGCTACCAATCAGTATTGCTATGCCGATAATGAAAATTGCTCCAAATAGTACCAATATAAAATTCTTATTCACCGTATGTTCCTCCTATAATTTTTTATCTTACCAATCCCAATGCTAAGAATTGACTTTCTAATACAACGATACGCAATCACAGCCTTTATTTTTCACATTTGCTCCTCCGTAAAACCTTTTAAGTCCAAACATCGGAACCATTCTTACTTCAAAACAAGATAGAATACCACTTTCATCACGTTTTCCACTTACTTGGTAGATTGTACTTACCGGTATACCATTCTTACCTGAATTTAATTTATCCTTTTTTATATTTTTCTTTAGTTGTCTCTTATTCACCCTAGTCTCCTCGCTGCTCTTTGTTCAAGTCCCTAGATCAGTTAAATAATATCAATGAAACCTCCAAAATCTCCTAATATTAATACTACAATTATATATCACCTGTATGGACATTGCTATCCTTTTCATTAGATTTTCAATGTTTTCCACCCGCCCCACCTTCCGATCTTTGTATAATAATGACTGAAACCCTGTAATAACTTGCAGTTTTATGTCGTATTTTCAGACATTAACAGTTAATCCACAATTATTTCCACAACATTGTGGATAAGTGTCATTTTCTATATAATAAGTTAATCAAGAAAACGCCCATCGTACAAATTCCGACAGGCGTTTTCAAAAAGGAGGCACAGTATGAACAAATCACTATGGATTATTATGTCGTAGTCATTTAAACCTTTACACCATTAAGATATAAATCTTCGACATGTCCTGTGACTATCTTCGATATCTTTTTATAAAATTATATTTACATTCTCCACTCGACTATATCTTCCATGCTTTTACGCGGCCGCGGCCTGGGGCATTCATCTGGATGTCCAAATGACATAGCTGCGACCAGAGTACCTTCTGTACTTAACCACCTGCTGAATTCTTCATAGGCAAAGTAAATATCGCAGATCCATAAACTTCCCAAACCTAATTCAGTAGCTGTAAGTGCCATGTTTTCCATGGCGGCACCTATGGATTGAGCATTGCAGATTTCATAAATTCTATCTTCCTGGATAAGGCGATCCGATAATTCAATACCCAGGGGATTGGTTACAAATACTGTAATCGGAGCTTGTATCATAATTTCCAGAGTATATTCAGCCGCCGCCAAATGCTGCTTGCTGTTAGGAAGCAGGGATACGCCTTCTCTCTCTCGTAATAGACCTTGCTCCATTGACATAAGCATTTCATTTTTCGATTGACCGCTAACAACCGTAAATTTCCATGGTTGTCTATTCTTTGACGATGGCGCAAGTCTTCCTGCATTTAAGATTTCTTCAACCATTACTTTTGGTATTGCTGTATCTTTAAACTTTCGAATGCTGCGTCTATTAGATATTGATTTTATCATTTAATTCTCCTCACTCAACTGAGAAATCCGCTTTACAGTGTATCATAATCTTTACTAACCATTGATTTTCATTTCTGCAAGCTTCGAATAACGCTCTAATGGCTATCTTAATTTTTTGCTGAAATATAGATTTAAGTCATCATCATTGCAATAAGTTTTATGCGGTTCTGCTATTTTATCTTTATACCATACACCTTTGCCATCGGGTATGTAACCACGCTTATGGTACATTCTTTGAGCACTGCCATATCCGCTGTGTAAGCCTACACCAAGATAAACGGTATCCGAATATTCTGAAGCAATTTTTTCAGCGGCGTCCATAAGTTTAGAACCTATTCCATAGCAACGGTATTTTTCCAATACACCAAAATCAACAATTTCACAATATCCCATGTTTGCAAAAGAGCCCCATAAAGCATTGATATATACATTGATATACCCGGCAACGTTACCTTTGTATTCTGCAACAAGAGCAATGGATTTACCAGCAGAATTATCCGCCAACCTCTTCAAATACTTCTCTTCATTTGCCTGCCATCCTTGTGCTATTTCTTCCTTACAAATAACTTTAGGGTCTGTTTCAATCATTGTTCTTATCAGAACCTCTTCATCTAAGTAATAAACCATACCTGCTCCTCCCATTATAGAATTTATAAGTATTTCAAACTTTAGCTACAGTATGATCTTATCTAAAAAACCGCGAACTATCAATATATAGTTTAAAATTTAGATAACATTAAACCATGACTGCAAAAGTATTACAGAAAGTAACGGCAGTACCCATTTGATTCCCGGTTCCTTAAAAAAACAAAAAACACCGGAATTCCATGTAAATATAAGAATTCCCGGTGTTTTTGCTTTTCATGAACATTAAAATATTCCTTGCCGAGACACTTTTACCGCAATTAGTATTTACCCAATTTCATATGTCCTGCAAGTTCTGTTTTTGATCTTTGTTTAATTACCCATGCTTCATCCTTTGCCTGGGTAAAAGCGGATACACATTTAGGATCTAAATTATCCTCAATTCCTTCCTTGCTTAATGCGATGATTTTTTCTGATAACGTGATGATTTCCATATGAATGGCATTGGTACGGTCAGAACGATATATTTTTTCCGCATCTTCTTCACTAAGCTCTTCGAATTTCTCAGCACCCATTTTACACTTTGGACATTTTTCCGGTGCAGTCTCCCCTTCATAAACATAGCCACATACTGTACATCTAAATAACTTCATAATTATATGCCTCCTTAGTTAAAAGATTATTTTTATACCTAATGAATATTATATTACCTGCTTTGCTATATTTGTCAATCTATTATAGATATTTTATCATTTTATTTTATAAATTCTGCTAATTCCTCTGTCCTACCAGTCACCTTTATAAGCCCCTTCCTTTGTATCTGCAAGGGTTCTGCTATATATGGAATACCGGAATAGTCCTGCCGCCGGCAATCGGCAGGAAAGACAAGCACATTGTCAAAATCTTTATCAGATCCAGGATAAAACAAACCTCTATGCTGCTCATAATAGCACTCCTGCTGCATAATATAAAACAAATGCTCCTTTTGAATCAGACCTGGAGGCTGAAATTTGGAAAAAGTTCTGGACAATGACTACTATGACCTTATGATTAACAATGTTTCAATCCCCATGTATGATACCGGGGACAACATTACTACGCTGAATTTCAGGCACTCTTTAGTTCATATTCTTAAGACAAACTCAGACCCCTGCAACCTGGGCGTTTATCCTTATCACAGCTTTCCGACTCTCTATGCGCCGACTTCCACTATCAGCATTGAAAAATCAGGAATCGGCACGGTTCAGAGAAATCCTTTTTTAGGATTGTTTGGGCAGGGAATCATCGTTGGAGTCATAGATACCGGGATTGATTACCAGCACCAGGCCTTTCTTTATAATGATGACACCACCAGAATCCTTTCCATCTGGGACCAATCCATACAGAACGGTCCTATTCCTGAGGGTTTCACATTTGGTACTGAATATAGAAAGGAAATTATCAATCTGGCCCTGAAATCAGATAACCCCTTATCCATTGTACCTTCCGTCGACACCAACGGCCATGGCACATCAATTGCCAGCGTAATCGCCGGCAAACCAAATGCCGAAGGTACCTTTTCCGGTATTGTTCCGGAATCCGAACTGGTGGTTGTAAAGTTGAAAGACGCAAAACAAAATCTGAAAGAAATTTTTTTTGTACCAAATGACACCGTGTGCTTTCAGGAATCCGATATTATGCTTGGAATACGCTACTTAATTTCCTTTGCGCAAAGTGTAAGCCGTCCTGTGGTTATATGCATCGCCCTTGGCAGCAGCAGCGGTGGGCATGACGGCAGCGGTGCGCTCAGTAATTACCTAAACTACCTGGGAAGACTTCCCGGAATCGGCCTTTCTGTTTCAGCAGGGAATGAAGGAAATAACCGCAGGCATTACTTTAACAACACAAAGGAACCGCCCTTTTACAATGACTTTGAATTGCGAGTAGGCGAAAGGGATAAAATGTTTTCCATGGAAATATGGCCTTACGCTCTTGGACGGTTTGCCGTTGATATTTCCACACCAAACCGGGAATCCACTCAATTGATTTATCCCACCATTGGATCCTGCAGAATGTTTAACTTCATTTTTACCCCAAGTGTGCTCTGGGTGAATAATTTTATATTTGAAGAGGAAACCGGGGACCAGCTCATATTGCTGCGTTTTAGGGATGCCCTTCCCGGAGTCTGGAGCATCCGGATTCAAAGCATTGATAATGAGCCCATATCCTTTCACTCCTGGCTGCCTTCCGGAGATCTTCTTTCAAATGAAACCTTTTTTCTTAACCCGAATCCGGATACCACTATAACGTCTCCCGGCAACGGCCTCCATCAGCTGACGGTTACTGCCTATAACCAGTTTAATGACAGCATACTCTTAGAATCAAGCAGAGGCTATACAAGAAGCGGGCAGGTCAAACCAGATATCGCCGCCCCTGGCTACGAGCTTCCCTGTGCCCTCCCCAGGAATCAGTATGGATCTATTACCGGAACAGGGGCTGCAGCCGCACATACGGCCGGCGCCATTGCCATGATTTTGGAATGGGGCATTTCCAGAGGAAATTATACTTCCATGACCGGATACGATGTCAATCGACTGATTATAAGAGGGGCCCGGCGGGAAGGGGCTAATGTTTTTCCAAACAACATATGGGGATATGGCCAGTTGGATGTAAACAATCTGTTTCGCAGGCTTACCAATGTATAATCTGTCTGCCAGGGCCGGCATAAGTCTCTGTATTCCGTATCACGAAATAAACCATCGGGCAAGTTCCGGCAGTTTGATACGCATAAGGGTGCCCCCTCCTATGAAAACCATAGTTCAGGGACACCCTTTAACTTTAAGATTTGGTTACTATGCGTCGCTTAATCCATTAAGGATATGTTATATTTAAACTTCCTGTAAAACTTCCATATAATAACAGCAGGCATGCTAAAAAACAGATACAGAGTGGACAACCCACCTATGATTGCATAAACAACAATCAATAAAATTATAACGGCATTCATATATTACCCCTCCTCTTCTGCCTCTATTTTAGTGAAAAATACCAATAAAAGGAATAGAGAAACGATAATCTTAACACCATCTTAACAACTTGCTATCGGAATAAATCCCATAAAAGGAGTCAGGCATTGCCGTTGACAATCTACATGGCACTCCTTTATAATAAAGTTAACTTGTATTGACAATATAAGCTGACGATTGATGAGTTACTCCACGAAAGGAATGATAAATATGGCGGAAGTGACAATGTGCCAAAGCTGTGGTTTACCTTTTAACAAAGAACACTCTCATTTCATTGCAACAGAGTCTGACGGAAGCAGAAGTATTTATTGCACGAATTGTTATAAAGACGGAAAATTTATTGAGCCTGATCTAACGATGGAAGAAATGACTGAGATGCTTGTACCTGTCTTAGGGAGATCCATAGGCGAGGAAGAAGCAAGAAAAGATATAACAACTGTACTGCCAACTCTTAAACGTTGGAAGAAATCATAAACTGAAAAGGTAAGCGATCCCTGTAAGTTATCATTTTCCTAATTAGGCTGCGTATCAAAAAACTGCTGATTTAGTCTTCAATGACAGTCAGCAGTTTTTTAAATATCCCATCAGAATTCTATGTAACCGATTGCCATAAATAACCTAGCCTACAATTTTTTTATTTCAATCATAATCCACTTGCCACAGATCCAAAATCTCTGTATAGTAAATCTGAGGTGATAAATCATGCGCGTAGTTACAAGAATAAGAATCGGAAAAGATAAAATTTTTATTGGCAAAGGCGTAAAAGAAATGTTAGATGCCATTGAACTGTGTAAATCCATTAAAAAAGCAACGGAACAAACAGGAATTTCTTATCCAAAAGCCATTCGAATGATTCGGACTCTGGAAGAAGAACTGGGATTTCCTGTTGTTATTTCCGAAAAGGGCGGAAATGAACGGGGAGGAACACGCTTAACCGAAAAAGGCAAAGAAGTCCTTGAGACGTATCGAAGGATTGAGAAAGCCGTGGAAGAATATGCGGAAAATCTGATTGAACAGGAATTCCGTTTTTAAAAGACGGGCTTAATATACCAAAACGTATAATTTTTCAGCCGCTGCGCATACTCAACTCGTGAGGTGATCATATGAAACTTTTGAATCTCTGCGAGATTGTTTTTCGGTGCGCTTTATTTGCGTTGGCAGCTTATCATATTTTCAAACGGGAATTTAAGTTAATGAAATCCGTCATCTTAGTATTTGCATTGTCCTTCTTACCGGAACTTCTAAATGCCGTATTTAAAATAAGAATTGACGGCTTTAGCATCCTCGTGTATTTTACCATCATATTCATGGCATTATACCTGGGCAGCTCATACTGTTTTTATGATAAATATAAATGGTGGGACCGGGCGATCCATTTCCTGTCCGGCGTTGGTTTTGTGGGCTTTGGAATTGCATTTGCCGGTACAGGCTCTGGCATTATGAAATTGGTGATCCTGTTGTTTGGTTTTACTTTTTCCGTAACACTTCATGTGATTTGGGAAGTACTTGAATATATAAGCGACTGTATCACCCATGGGAATGCACAGCGCTGGCAAAAGTTCCATACTTCGAATAACCATGTGTCTGAAAAAGCACTTCAGCCTGCCGGTCTTGTGGATACGATGAATGATGCGATCTGCTGCATAACAGGTGCTGGTCTTTCCATTCTTGTCTGGTGGTTTTTTATTTAATTTTTCTGTACCTCCCTTTCAGACAGACACTGCCTGAAAGGGAGGTTATATTATGCTTCTGAATATTTTTTCTAAAAAACCTCATAATACTTATAAAACGAATTGAGGTGATTCTATATGCCAAACAGAAATGTAATTCCGGAAGCAAGGGAGGCTCTTGACCGGTTTAAGTATGAAATCGCCGAAGAAACCGGCTTCCCTATAAAAAGCAATGATTATAGCAAAATGACATCTTATCAATATGGTTATATGGTTAAAAAGATGATTGAAGAGCAGGAAAAACAGATAATAGAAAGATCTTAATGCAAAGAGGTTTAAAGATGGGAAATTATAAAAGCGGTGCAGAATTGCCTGTAGGCCTTGGTTTGGCGCTGGAAGAATATAAAGCAATGGATTATTTCTTCTCCTTACCCACCCAGGCGCAGCAGCAAATCATCGATCATACTCAAATGGTACAATCCAGAGAAGAAATGCTTTCGTATGTACAATCTGTCGTAGCATCAAAATAAAAGAAACAAATCTCCAATAAAAAGACAGCAGTCACTCTTATAATGGGCAAATACCCTTACAGGAGTGACTGTTTTTTATAAATAGCAATAATAAATAACAGACTCTGACAAGAGGTGTAAACTACCGGAGTTCATCTCTCCAATATGCCACTCTCTTCTCATTAATTTCTTTTATCTTCTCAGGATCCACTTTAAAGTTTCTCCTGATATCCATTAATCCATTGACTTCCTGCTGCACATCCGTAACCTGGGTGTAGCAATAGCCGCATACATAGGGGATCTCCTTAATGGCAGTCGTAATGCTCTCAAACCTATTTAAAAACTCCTCTTTTGTATTGACCTTGTTCCCATACCCCCAGCCCTCTTTGTCGTTGTCAAACGCGATGCCGCCAAACTCACTGATCATCACCGGCTGGCCCTTGTAAGAAAAGCCATTGGCAAAAGCTGATTTAGATGTGGAGTGGTAAACCTCTGCCGCCAAAATATCATCCTTGTATTCTGTATAACGCTTCTTGAGTACCTCTCCCTTCTCCTCGTAGTCATGCAGGGTAATGATATCGGAAACCGTATGCTCCCAGCCATCATTTACAATTACCGGACGATATTTATCGATGCTTTTCGTCAAGTGATAAATCCCCTCGGTAAAATGCTGCTCACTCCTGTTCGTCTCGACCCGGGGGATCCCCCAGGATTCATTTAACGGAGTCCATGTAATAATAGACGGATGATTATAATTCTGTTTTACAATATCAAGCCATTCCCTCGTAAACAGTTCCACTGCGCGGTCGGAATAAACATAAGCGGCAGGTGCCTCACTCCAGACCAGCATCCCTTTAACATCACACCAGTAAAGAAACCTTTCATCCTCTATCTTCTGATGCTTCCGCAAACCGTTGTACCCCAGCGCATGAATTTTATCAATATCTTCGATCAGCGCTTCCTCATCCGGCGGTGTCAAATGGGTTTCTTCCCAATACCCCTGATCAAGAATCAGTCTCTGATATAATGGTGCCCCGTTTAAAAGAATGTTTGGACCATCGATCCGGATCTCACGCATTCCAAAATAGGCCCCAACCTCGTCACATACCTCTCCATCATAAAGGGTACGGAAACAGATATCATAAAGACGGGGCTCCGCCGGGGTCCATGTACATATCCCCCATGGGTTATCTGCCTCGGCTGCTTCCAGGTCAATGAAAGCCTTTGTGGGATTTTTCCCTATGCCGGTCAGCGTCCTTATCACAAACCTGCCACCAAAACTGACAGCTGCCTCTACCTCCAGCCTTCTCCCGTCAAGGGGATTTGGACAGTCCACGGTATATTCAAGCTCAAGCCCGCCTGACTGTAAATTGGGCGTCATTTTTACAGAGTTTAAGCTGATGTCCGGTACATACTCCATCCATACAGTTTTCCAGATTCCTGTCGTCTGCACATACCAGCAGCCAAAATTTTCAGAAACCCAACGCTGCTTTCCCCTTGGCTGCTGGGGATCCATATGATCCTCGGCTTTTACGACTACAAGGTTCTCTCCATCCTTTACAAGGTTTGTGATATCAAAGGAAAAACGGGAATATCCGCCTTCATGCATACCGGCCAATTGCCCATTGATCCATACCTTCGTCAGGAAGTCACTTCCCTCAAAATGTAGAAACAGCTTATTTCCTGATAATTTTTCTTTTTCAGCCTGGAATCTGCGGCCATACCACACATAATGGTGTACCCCTTCGTCATGGATCTTACTTTTCTTTGTTTCATAAGTATAGGGTACGCATATCTCCTTTTCCGTATGGAAACCCTCATACCAGCACTTAACTTCTCCTTTATTGTCATCATCAAAATCGAAGTCCCAAGCACCGTTTAAATTGATCCAGTCCCTACGGACAAACTGTGGTCTTGGATAGTCTTTTTGATAGCATAGCATGTAATAATTCTCCTTTCCTCTTTTCAGCCTGCTCACCCCTTAACGCCGGACATCGTGATTCCCTGCACGATCTGTTTTTCAAATATAAGATAAATGATGATGGCAGGGATGGATGCGATCATATTAGCCGTCATCGGTTTCACATAATCCACGGTATAGGTTCCGGCAAAAATGGGAATACCCACAGGCAATGTAAATTTACTGCTGTCCATGGCGCAGAGCAGAGGCCACAGATAATTATTCCAGCTTCCGATAAATGCGAAAATGCTGATGGTGGAAATCACTGCCTTTGATAGGGGCATGATGATACGGGCAAAAATCATAATTTCTCCGGCTCCGTCGATCCTTGCGGCTTCGATGAGGGAATCCGGAAGGCCCTTAAAAAACGTCACCATGATAATCAGATTCATGGATACCGCCACGGACGGTAAAAGCAATCCTGCGTAAGTATCAATCAGCTTTAGTCCATTGGCAGTAATAAACAGCGGCACAATAGTCGCTTCCCCCGGTACCATGAGTCCTAACAAAAAGTAAATATACAGCTTATTTCTCCCCATAAACTTAATTTTTGCCAGAGCATAGGCTGCCATGGCGGAAAACAGGACTGTTAAAACTGTAACAAGCACAGCAACGATCACAGAATTCAACAGCCACTTGGCAACATCGGAACCGATGATCAGGTCCAGATAATTCCGAAATGTATAGGGGGGCGTAAACCAGCTGCCCACGCTTATGATCTGCTTTCCCTCATACTGAAGGGATACGAAAAAGGCCCAGATCACAGGTGCCAGAAAAATGACGGCCAGTCCTGCGGATAAAAGAGTCAACGCAATGCTCCCTGCTTTTACTTTCTTACGCTTCATCTTCCTTTTCCCCCTTCCTCTGAACCGCCTTCTGGATAAGCGTACATACGACCAGAATAGCAAACAGCACATAGGACATGGCCGCAGCATAGCCCATATTGTTCTTCGTAAATCCTGTCTCATAAATATATTGAATCAAGGGTTTTGTACTTCCTGCCGGCCCCCCTGCCGTGATTAACTGGATCTGGCCGAACACCTTGAAGCTGGCAATGATCTGCAGCATGACGATTAAGTAAGTAGTTGGCTTTAATAAAGGCAGAACAATGGAAAACAGCTGCTGCCATTTCGCCGCTCCGTCGATTTCCGCTGCCTCGTAAATCTCCGGTGAAATATCCTGCAGAGCCGATAAATATAATAGCATGGAAAATCCCTCGGTCCACCATACGGTCATCATGGTTACTACCGCCCATGCATGATTTGTGTCAATCAACCACTGGATTTCCGATCCGGGACCTAAAATTCCGGTCAGATGCAGAACTCCGTTTACAAAACCCATATAGGGTGCAAACATATATTTTGCAATAAAGGACGCAACAGAAACGGATATAATACTGGGAAGATAATATGCGACCCTTAACCCCCGTCTGATTTTCACCGGCCTGTTGGCAAACAGTGCCAGTATCAAAGCCATAATCACCAGAAAAGGTACGGAAAGGATGACAAAGATGATCGTATGTTCCAGTGCGTCAACAAACTTCTGATCCGATAAAAATTTAGTATAATTATCCAGTCCTACAAATTTTACCTTGCCCATTAAAGACCACTTATGCAGGCTCACATACAGCCCCTGAATCACCGGCCATATGGTAAAAACCGTATATAAGGCCAAAAAAGGAAGGCACAATCCCAGTCCTGTAGCCATATCTCTTAATTTTCTGCTTCTGCTCAAATTACTGTCCTCCCTAACCATGCAATCCTTTTTACAAAGAGGGGAGAACGATTCCCCCCTCTGTTTCATTAAAAGTTACGGAAGGTTTGACTCAAGCTCGTCATATAAAGCATCAATTCCGGAGGCAGCATCTCCCTTTCCGGTCCAGATGGTATCCAGGCTGTCGATCATCCCTTTCTTCATTCCGTTGAAGGTAGATACCTTTGCCGGAAGGACTGCTTTCTCCACCTCAGACATGTAGCTGCTTCTGTATGGAAGTGCCTTATAGGCGTCACTTGCAAGAACCTCCTTACATGCCGGGATCTGGCCGGAGCCGGCCCAAGTAACCCCGCCTTTCATGGATGCTGCTACCATGAATTCTACCGCTGCTTTGCTGTCGGCTTCATTCCTTGAATTCTTTGTAGGAAGAATGAAGGTATGGGAATCAGCCCAGCAGTTATCGGTATCAAAAAGCTTGGGGAATGCCATGGGGACAAAGCTTAAGTTATCCGTCTGCTCAAAAGCACCTACCGCCCAGGTTCCGCCGATGCAGATTCCCGCTTTTCCGGTCTGGAAGAATTTCTGGTGGTCATCAATGCCTTCAGCAACGTAACCCTTGTCATACAGTCCCTTTACAAATTCCGCCGCTTTTACTGCCTTCTCCTTATCAAGGGTAACTTTCTTGCTGTCATCGCTGACGATAGGGGTTCCTCCCATCTGGAAATAGGTTGCCCACCACAGGCGGTACGGATCGTCTCCGTTATTGGTAATAGCAATGGTTGTGCCATCTTCCGGGATCACGGCCTTGATCTTATCACAAACGGCATAAAAGTCATCCGCGCTCTTAATATCAACACTTCCTGCCGCATTCAAGGTCACGCCGGCTTTTTCCAATATTTCTTTGTTGAAATACATGATCTCTGCATGGGTGTCCAAAGGTACCGCATAGATTTCTCCGTCAAACGTCACGGCATCAATGGAGGCCTGTGAATAATTCTGGCTTAAATCGATCCCCAGCTCGTCAAGATAGGAAGTGATCGGCTGTACCACACCGTCTTCCACCAGCTGAGGAAGAGAAGAAGCGTGGGAAATGCCGATATCCGGCCCTTTTCCGGCAGCAACAGCTGTCTGGAGCTTTGTATAATAATCCGCCCATACCAGCATGATGGACTGTACCTGTTTCGTCGGGTTCGTGCCGTTGTACTCCTCAATCATCTTGGTCATGAAACCGCCGTCACCACCGCTGAACAGAGACCACATGACCAGCTTGTTGGCATCCACTGCCACCTGCTCCGGATTGTTAACCGTTCCGTCGTCATTAACATTCTTTGTTTCTTCCGCAGCTGCTGCCGAAGTTTCTCCACCGGAAGTTTCCTTGCTCTCCTGAGTCCCCTGTGCCGCCTGGGTACCCGCAGTTGTCTGCGTCGTTGTGCTGCTTCCGCATCCTGACATTGCCGCCATAACCAGTGCCGCTGCACCTAATGCAGCCATCCATTTTTTGCCCTTTCTCATAATTACCTCCTTGTCTTGTTTAGTTACCTCGCAAACCATAAAACAGCCTGTCGCATTTTGTCCAATAAAAGCTTGGTCAGCAACAGTATTACTGTTTCAATAAATCAACAATACACCTTTTCATTGTGTTAGTCAATATATTATACTCTATTTTATTTAATATTTTGTATATTTTATCTCTTTACAACAGTATTGCTGTTTTATTATTTATTTCTATCATTTGGAAAAATAGAATCCCTGTTATAATACATCGTTTTCTTCTCCCATGCCCAAGGCAGCAAAAAACAACCGCCCGGAAAATATGCATATTTTCCAAACAGTTGTTTTATCTATCCCCATATATCATCAATATTCGATTTCCATAATAATATCCTGGGCATAATCGCCGAAGGTCTTACCAAAAAGATTAAAGCCTCCCTCATATTTTGCATCCTTACGATTCCCGATGGTCATGCTGATAAAGGAGTTCTCTGACAGCCCAATGTCGTTGATTCTGACGTTGGAGGCCCGCTCTCCATTGATGTAGCTTCCGTCTCCCTTCATCTCCCATTTTACCAAAAGACCGTATTGGGTAGAACCATTAGGCCATAGGGAGGGTGTAAGTCTCCCTCTTCTGGATCCGAAATCCCCCGGACAGCACCAGGTGGCGCATTCCACACCGTTTATCCACATGGTAATGTCCGACTTCCAGTCCTCCGCATACCCAGGCGCTTCCGAGCATATCTCCATGGAAAAGGACAGCCGCACGGGCCGTTTTCCTGAAGGAAGCTGATTGGGGAACCGGTATTCCACATGGCCTTTGGAGGTCCACAAGAGACCGGCCTCCATCCGTTCCGGCAGATAAAAGCTGTATACCTTATCCTCCATTCCCACCACTCCAGAATGAGTATATAAGCCGCAGGTAGGAGAAATACTGCAGTCCACAAATGCGCCCACCGGCATTTCGACGCTTAATACTTCATTGATCTGGCTGCTTCTGGGCAGAAAGCAAAGATTGGCATAATCCTGTTTCCGGCTGCATACCTTCATGGTCCCATGGCTCCCCGGCTGTTCTTCCATACGGATCAAATCCGCCGCCTCAAGAAGCTTCAGATGGAAAGCAGCACTGGACTGGGGAAGTTCAAGAGCTTCCGCTATCTGACTGATTGAATAATTGTCCTGGTATAACAGCTTTATGATCTCCAGCCGGACAGGCGACGAGACCGCCTTACCAAACTCACAGATCTCTTTGATATTTTCCAGAGTATACTCCTTTATTTTTGCCATGACCCTCTCTCCTTTTACTCTTTTTTGCACCTCAGGCGCGCAAAGACTTCCCCCATATTTAACATTTATCATACATTATTTCCCGTAACGCTGTCAATTCCGGCCATTCTTTTGTGGCTATATTTTCCATTATTGAAAAATTATTATCTTAACAAAAAATAAACTTTAAATAGAAAAAATATTGCTGTTTTATATCAAATTTTATGATAAAATAAAAAAAGTTTCCTCATTAATAAATAGGGCCGCAACGTTATCAAATCTGGTTGTATGGCATTTATTTTCTTTGATGATGAAAGAATAACAAAAAAGGAATCCTAAATGATAGGACTGGTTAAATTATGGAACCGAAATTAGAAAAGAAATATGGCCTTTTTACAGCCATTGCAATGGTTGTAGGCATCGTCATAGGAAGCGGTGTGTTTTTTAAGGCGGAAAAGATCCTTACGGCAACCGGCGGTAATTTAAAGGAGGGCATCCTGGCGTGGGTGATCGGAGGTATCATAATGATTTCCTGCGCTTACACGTTTTCTGTCATGGCTACCAAATATCAGTTTATCAATGGTGTGGTAGATTACGCAGAAGCAGCAATGGGGAAAAAGTATGCTTATTATGTCGGATGGTTTATGGCAGCGATTTATTATCCCACAATTACCTCTGTGCTTGCATGGGTCTCCGCCCGGTATACCTGCGTAATCTTTGGCTTTTCCATTACAGGCGGAGAATGTATGACCATAGCCTGCCTTTATCTGGTTTCAAGCTTTACAATGAATGCTTTATCTCCTGTTCTGGCAGGAAAATTCCAGGTAAGCACTACGGTTATCAAACTGATCCCCCTATTCTTAATGGCAGTTATCGGAACGTTTGCAGGACTACGAAGCGGTATGACAATGTATAATTTCACCCACTACGTGTCCCAAAGCACTACCAACGGGTTATTTACGGCTGTTGTCGCAGCAAGCTTTGCCTACGAAGGCTGGATCATTGCAACCTGCATTAACGCAGAATTAAAAAATGCAAAGAAAAATCTTCCTTTGGCTTTGATTGCAGGTACTTTTATTACTATGTCTGTTTACATCCTGTATTATATCGGTTTGGCAGGAACGATTAAAAATGAGGTTATGATGGCTGGTGGCGAAACCGGCGCCAAACTGGCATTCCAAACAGTTTTCACCTCGGCAGGCGGTTCCCTATTATTTGTATTCGTCATCATTTCATGCCTGGGGACTTTAAACGGGCTGATGCTTGGCTGCACACGGGGAATTTATTCTATCGCTGCAAGGGGCCTTGGACCTAAGCCCAGAGTTTTCAGCCAGGTGGATCCGGCGACTAATATGCCTGTTAATTCCGCAATTATGGGGTTATTTCTTTGCAGCCTCTGGTTATTTTATTTTTATGGG
>DEYX01000363.1 GCA_002365025.1 Hungatella sp. UBA3147
GTGATGATGGGGAGGGTCAGGGTAGAGCCAATGTCGCTTTTTGCCGTACCAAGATAAGAAGTAAGGATGATTCCTGCAACCGCCGCACTGATTCCAGAAAGAATATAAGTACTCATAATAATAAGTTTTGCGTGAATACCGGAATATTCCGCTGCATCGGAATTTACCCCTACCAGAAATACCTGTCTGCCATATCTGGTTTTATGTAGAAGAAAATAAGCCAGCACAGCAAGGATTAGAAAAATGATCACCTGACTTGGAATCACACCAAACAGCTTTACTTTAGAAAGCCTTAAAAAACCATCCGGGAAACCGCTGATTCCCTTGTAGCTCTCCGTTGCTGACAAATTGGACACCAAAAGAGCAATTCCCGAGTACAGAAAACTCCCTCCAAGAGTGACCACCATAGGCTGTACGCCGCAGAATGCAATAAAATAGCCGGAAAGGGCGCCGCAAAACCCGGCTGCAATCATAGCGATCAGGGAGGCAACCCAAATGTTCACTCCTCCATCCTGCCAGGCAACTCCCAGAATAATGGAAGAAAGCCCTACAATGGAACCAGCCTGGATATCGATTCCTCCTGTGATCATTACAAAGGTGACAAACAGTGAAATAATACAAATGGAAATGATATCATTCATACTGCCAAACAGCACTCTCGGCATAAGGAACTTACTGTTCTTTGATGCAAAAATTATAATTTCCAGAATTAATATCAAAGAGAGTACAAATTCCCATTTTTTCCAGATATGAGATTTCATTTCTTCTCTCCTCCTTTTTCTGCAGTCCTTGCGGACAGGATCCGGTGACGGTTTTTCTCTACCGCCCGGTTCTGTGACACAGTATTAATTACAACAATGGTCAGCAGCATGACACCTGTGATCGTATTGTCATAATCGGAAGAAAATCCAAGAAAGACAAGAATTCTGCTGATGGAGGACATGATGACTGCACCGATGGAGGCTCCGGCCAGGCTTCCAATCCCGCCGCTTAAGCTTAATCCTCCCAGAACGCAGGCAGCAATTGCCTTCATCTCATATCCATTCCCAGCTGTGGGCGTAATAAAGCCAATGCGGGACGCATAAATCATACCTGCGGCGGAAGCAAACACTCCGCACAGGACATAAGCTGAAATCTTTGTTTTATCTGCCGGTATTCCCACCAGGGTTGCACCAGCCGCATGATCTCCGACTGCGATAAAATATTTTCCCTTTTTCGTTTTCGTCAAAATAAGATGGCCAATCAAGATTACAAGAACTGCCAGCGCATAAAAAACAGTTAAGTTTCCAATCAGGAGGCGGTTTGACATTCTGGTAAAATCTGCCGGAAGGTTTTCAACCCAGGCCCCCTTCGTGTATACATAAATCATCCCACGCACGACACCGTTAACCCCCAAAGTAAAAATCAGAGAGGGAATGTGAAATACCGCCACGCCGACTCCATTGACCAGTCCGGTAAGAATACCGATGGACAGTGCAGCTGCCGTAGCCATCACCACCCCATATCCATCTCTTAGGAGAGCGGCTCCTACAGCTGCCGATAAGCCCAGTACAGCCCCGATGGAAACATCGATTTCTCCCGTTAAGATAACAAAGGCAATTCCTGCCGACAGAAGGGTAAATACAACGCTGTCATTAAAGCAGTTCCATATGGCTGCCGGCTGCCAGAAACTCCTGTTCACCAGGCCTACCAGAAAAATCAGTCCTGCCAGAAACAGAAAGCTATTTAACTCACGGATTTTTCCAATTTTTTTCATGCTTCCACCTGCTTTCCTTCTGTCACGCCAAAAGATGCCGCCATAAGGCTTGCCTGGGAGATCTCATGTTTGCCTAATTCTCCTCTAAGCCGTCCCTGAAAGACCACGACTGCCCGGTCTGAAAGCTCTACAATCTCTTCCATATCGGAAGAAATCAGCATAACCGCCACTCCCTGTTTTTTCAGTTCATGGATAATTGCATATACATCTCCCCGTGCCGCTGCATCAATACCACGCGTAGGCTCGTCAAGAATCACCAGCTTTGGATCGGTAGACAGAGACCGGCCGATTACGATCTTCTGCTGGTTGCCTCCGGAAAGGCTTCCCGCAATCTGATCCTGACCCGTAATCTTGATGCGGAAATCCTCCACATATTTCCGGGTGATCAATTGCTCTGCCTTCCTATTTAAAAATATACGCCCAAGGGATTTCCCCGGAACCAGAGCAGAGGTGATATTAGCCGCAACATCACTGATACCAAACAGGCCATTTAAGCGGCGGTCTTCCGGTACATAATTAATACCGCTTTTTAAAACCTCCCTGGTGGAAAGGCCTGTCACATCTTTTCCATCCAGAAAAGCCTTCCCTCCAAGAACCTTATCTTTTCCAAAAATCGTGACTGCAAGTTCGGTACGCCCGGCTCCCACAACTCCTGCGACCCCAAGAATCTCTCCGGGATAAATCTTAAGGTTTATGTCCCGGAATCCGTAACCGGAGTAACCTTTCAGTTCAAATACCGGCTCCAGCGCAGAGTAATCCAGATAACCGGATTCTTTTTCCCCTGCTCTCTGCTGCCCATCCATGTTGGGAGGAAGCAGCCCCTTAACCAGCATCTCCCTGGTAAAGTCCGAGGTCTTTCCCTTCAATGTAATCACACCGTCCCTCATAATTGCCACATGAGTAGCAATCTGGAATACCTCAGCCAGACGGTGAGTAATATAGATGATCCCAATACCCTTCTTCTTTAAATCCTCCACAATCCGGAAAAGGCTCTCTACCTCATCAAAGGTCAGTGCACTGGTAGGTTCATCTAAAATCAGAAGCTTCGCCTGCCTTAAGAGCCCTCTTAAAAGCTCCACCAGCTGCTGTTCTGCGATAGAAAGGCTCATTGCCTTCCGGTCCGTATCCAGATGCCAGCCAATCTCATCCATGATGTTTAGCAGCCGCTTCCTAAGAACAGCCGTATTTTCACTAAAACCGATCAGGATATTCTCTTCAACAGTCATATTAGGAAACAGCATGGGTTCCTGAGGAACCATATATATTCCTTTAGAAAGAGCAACAGACGGTTTGAATACCGAAAGCATGTCCCCCGCAACCGTTACGTTTCCGGCATCCGGTTGGTAGATACCCATAATGATTTTCATCAAGGTGCTTTTTCCCGCTCCGTTTCCGCCAATCAGGGCAAGTACTTCCCCCTCTCCTACGCTTAAATCGATGCCTTTTAAAACAGCATTGGAGCCAAATGATTTGACAATACCTCTGACTGAAAACAGTGTTTGTTCCGAACGGGCTGCTTCTGATTGTTTCATATTTCCTCCCACCCATCATGCTTGATATATTTGTTTGCATAGCTAACTTTTGTTCATGCCCATATCATACATGACCCAAAACACGTTGTCAATAGTTTTTTCAGAAATACATGGTGTTTTTGAACTAATTTAAGCCATATAATATGTATTATTTATGATATTTTACTTATCTATTACGGGTTTTTATTTTTTGATCCGTCACTATTGACATATGAAATCCTATTTGTTATACTAAAGAAAATTCAGAACATTTTATTCAACTTGAAACATTTGTTTAGAATAACAAAGAACAGGAGACCTAAAAATGAATTATGAAGATTCCCTTATTATTAAAACAGCATGGTATTATTATATTGAAAATATGACCCAGCAAAAAATTTCCGAAAAACTGGGAATATCCCGTATGAAAGTAATTAAGCTTTTAGAGAAAGCAAGGCAGGATGGAGTGATCCAGTTCCAGATTTCCCAGGAACGAAGCCGTCACTTAAAAGTCGAACAGGAGTTAATGCGCAGATGGAATTTAAAGGATGCATTTGTAGTTCCTTCTGTACCAGGCAGTTCCTCTATAAACGATACCATTGCCAAAGCCGCCGCTATGTACATCAGTGACCGGATTACAGAAAATACATACATCAATATAGGATACGGAGATACTCTTGGACGGGTTATCAATCATCTGGCCACCATAACAGAAGCACCTCTGTCTGCCGTATCTTTAACAGGAGGAGTCAGCTATTATCTTCCAAATACATTTTCCAGCAAATTTAATGCGAAACTGTTCCTGTATCCTGCACCGCTCGTTGTTTCAACCAAGGAACTCTGCAGTGCCATGCAGAACGAGCCTTCCGTACAGGAAATTTCCCGCATGGTGAATCTGGCTTCCATGACCGTCGTAGGTATAGGAGGGATCAGAGAAGATGCAACCATAATCAAGAATGGAATTTTCACAAAGAATGACTTTCTCTATTTGGCCATGCAGGGGGCCGTAGGTGATATCCTGAGCCATTTCATCGATCAGGACGGAAACCCCATTCATACCGATATCGAAGACCGGCTGTTAAGCACATCTCTTGCAACCCTGCGCACCCTGCCCAATGTCATTGGAGTTGCCGCAGGTGACAGCAAAGTAAAAGCCATACGTGCTTCTTTAAAGGGAGGCTATTTAAATGTGTTAATCACAGATGAACAAACGGCATTAAACCTGATGGAGGAAGATCCCGACTCACCGATATGAAAATAGAATGGAGGAATGGAGATGTCATCAAATTACCTTTTAGCAATTGATGCAGGCACCGGCAGCATCCGTGCCGTACTTTTTGACAGCATGGGCAATCAGATCTCTTGTATTCAAGAGGAATGGGAACACAGGGAAGATCCCCGGTATCCGGGGAGTATGGATTTTGACTGGGTACATAACTGGGAGCTTGCCGCATCCTGTATCCGAAGGGTCTTATGCACAAGCTCCATCGATCCTTATGAGGTAGCCGCAATCTCCACCACCTGCATGAGAGAAGGTATCGTTCTTTACGACAAAGAAGGAATAGAAATCTGGGCCTGCGCCAATGTAGATGCCCGGAGCAATGAAGAAGTTGAACAACTGATCCGCAGTGATCCGGAGCTTGAACGCCTCCTCTATCAGGAAACAGGGCAGTCCTATGCACTGGATGCCCTTCCAAGGCTTCTCTGGGTAAAGAATAAAATGCCTGAAATTTATAAACGGGCCGCATACATTGGAATGTTCAATGACTGGCTTATATTTAAGCTGACCGGCCTCCTTGCCGTAGAGCCAAGCAACGGATCAACCACAGGATTGTTTGATTTAAAAAACCGCTGCTGGAATCCGGAGATTGCCGGACGGTGCGGACTCCGGACAGATATATTTCCCCTTGTAAAGGAATGCGGGACCGTAATCGGTAAAACCGCTTCCTGCTGCAAAGACCAGACTGGACTGCCGGAAGGAATTCCCGTCGTCGTTGGCGGAGGAGATGCCCAGCTTGGCTGTATTGGCGTAGGTGTGGTACATGCCGGGGAAGCCGCGGTATTCGGAGGCAGCTTCTGGCAGTACGAGTACAACACTGACAAGCCGGACACGGATCCGGACTGCCGTGTCCGTGTAAACTGTCATGCCATACCAGGTATCTGGCAATTTGAAGCCCTTGCCTTTCAGCCGGGCCTTGTCATGCGATGGTATCGTGACAGCTTCTGCCATGCAGAAAAAAAGCTGGCAGAGGAAGCAGGTATGAGCATCTATGATTTGATGAATGAGGAAGCAGAGAAAATACCGGCAGGGTGCTATGGAATGATGTGCACTTTTTCGGATGTAATGAACTTTATTAACTGGAAACACGCCGCACCGACCTTCTCCAACTTTGGCCTTGATCCCGGGAAATATAACCATTATACCTTCTACCGGGCAATTTTAGAGAATGCGGCTCTGATTACAAAAGGACATCTGGATCTGGTCCATGATGCCATCGGTCATCTTCCAAAAGAAATCACGTTTGCCGGCGGAGCCTCTAACAGTTCCCTCTGGGCCCAGATCCTGTCTGATGTTCTGGGGCTTCCGGTAAAGGTTCCTAAGGTAAAGGAAGCCACTGCACTGGGCGCTGCGATCCTGGCCGGATATGGAATCGGCATGTATCAGGATATAGCTGAAACTGCAAAAGAGCTGGTAACGATAGAGAGGCAGTTTATGCCTAACATGGAGAATCATAAGATTTATGGGGAAATCTATGGGAAATGGAGAGAATTTTATCAGGCTCAGCTGGCTCTCTGTGACCGTAAGATCACTAAGAATATGTGGATAGCACCTGGTTTATAAGAGAAGAAAAAAGGAGAAAAAAAATGTTCATTACCAATGAATCAGAAAAAGAATTCCGTTTTGGCGACAGCGGCCCAAAATATTTGATGAAAGGACCGCGCATGAATTTTGCAGTCGTACAGTTCCAGCCAGGTGAGGATTTCACCGCTCACTATCATAACGTAATGGAAGAAGATTTCTTCATTCTGGAGGGAGAGATCAATATTGTTGTGGATGGAGTTGTCCACCATTTAAAACAGGGAGATTTCATTCACATTGAACCTTCCGAAGTTCACTACTGCTTTAATCCATACAAGAGCAGAGTAAAGATGATATCCACTCTGGCACCGTATCAGCAGGTCGATAAGGTGGAAGTAGAGGACTATACGTTTTAGATTTCAAAAATGGTACCCTGATGAATCAGGGTACCATTTATTATTTTTATGAAATGCCTTTTTCTACCGTCAAACACTTATCAATAGAAGCCTTTTCTATTTCATTAATATTGGAAGATCCTTCCGTACGGGTGTAATAGCAGCTGGAATCGCTGTTTAAGGAACCCACAGACAGGGTAAAGGATTCTTCTGAGCCATTCTTATCATAAGTATAGGTAATGACCGCAGCAGGCTGATCAAGGCCGTAGCCTTCCAGTTCGCTATCCTGTACCTTATAATTGGGACAGCTCTTTACCTTCAGACTGCTTAAGGAATCTGCCAGGACATTTAAGCCAGAATTATCGGAAAGCTTGTTGTCCGTCGAATCCGCAGAGTCCCTGTACCATTCGATCGTCCCATCTTTCTCATCCAGCTTCTTTTTTACATAATGTTCACTGATGCCTGCCTTTGTTATTGTGATGCTCTTTATGTCAGCACCGGAAACAGCCGGGAACTCCTCCAGGGCCATCAGATCATTTAGTCCGGTGCCGGTTTCATTGTACAGGTCAGAGCTGATGAGATACGGGATATCCTGCCCTTCCAGTGCTGCATAATAATCCCCGTCACCGGTGGCATTGCCAAGGAGGATCACGGATTTCGTCCCATCCTCCGCTGCTGCAGCGATCTTTCTTATGGGCTTATCCAGACCATAAGCACTTAGGCTGTCTCCGCCTTCCAGCTTCCGCAGGGCTTCAAGCTTTGAAACCGTGGAAGCAAGGGAATCCATTTCCTCCTGTTTTACCGGAAAAAGATCATCTCCGTCATAGCCCCATTTCCCATCCTTTTTTGTAAAGGACAACTCCTGTCCGTCAATATCATAGGAAAGGCTGGAAACACTAGAAAGGTCGGTGAGATAGACTTTCTCACCCTCCTCCTTCTCCTTCGCCTGTTCTTTGGAGTGGTTCATATACTGGCCCACCCCCACATAGATCACACACAGGGCCGCCAGAGCGGCTGTTCCATATAAAAGACCCTTTTTCTTTTTCATGTTTCAGCCTCCTTTTACAGACGTCTGCGCTTCAGCCAGATCACCAGTCCTGCTGCCAGTGTCACCACCGGGATAACAAATATAAACAGGATTCCCCACATGCCTCCGTGGATAACGGTGTTATAGGTCACATCCAGGCTTTTGGCAGGAATGGATACATTGGAAACGTCATCAAAATTAGCCGTAACTGCATTCATGAAAAGATTTAAATTAGTTAAATTGGTAAAGCTGGTGTTCAGCCCCTCATCAATAAGGGAAGGGGTAGTGAATACGGTCAAACGTGCCGTTCCGGAGCTTAAAGTCTTCTCTGATACGGCTCCCAGAATATAGGTTCCTTCTGTCTGCTTATCAGCCGTTACCAGCATACCTCCATCACTGGTCTCCATAAAAGGAGTTACCTCCACGCCTTCCGGCAAATCCTCTTTCTGGGTCATGGCTGCAGATTGAAGGACAAGGGCTGCGCTTTTTCCATCAATGCCGTTCGTTACTTCGCTTCCTGCCTGAATGGTTGGGAAGATATAATAGGGATTGTTCTGATAAAACTTCTTGGTATCTGCTGCAAGTCCGTTCTCCAGATTCAGGCCATAATCGCTCATTAAGGCACTTAAGTTTGGACGGTCCTTTTCCGCATAGCCGACGAGGATCAGAGCACTTCCCCCTTTATCCAGGTAATCAGAAATCATCTTCTTTTCATCATTCGCCAGGTCAGATGACGGAGCATTGATAAGCAAAAGTTCACAATCCTCAGGAATGCTTCCTCCCGTTAAGAGATTCAGAGAGTTTACGGTAAGATTGGACTTTTTCAACATATCAGAAGCAGTAGCTCCAAGAGCCGTCTCTCCATGGCCTTCTGTCACGTAAACTGTTTTCTGCACATCGTTGATCACATGGGAGATGGCCCCGGTAAGCTGACCCTCACCGTCAAATTCGGTTTCTTTAGACTGTCCGTAATAATAGTAGGACATTTCATCCATTTTAATGATATCGGTCAGGGCGATGGATTCCGTCCTTCCTGTGGAATCACAGCTTACCAAAAGCGTATTATCCTGTGCCTTAAGCTTTTGTACCTGGTCCGGATGGAGAACGGAATCCACGGTCACGACCTTGATGTGGCCGGATAAATCCTCGTAGCGTTTTATAAAGCTTGTGATCCGCTTATCCACAGAGTCCGGATCAGCCACCACATAAATCGTAATATCCTTATCAAGTGCCTTAACAAGATCCTTCGTAGTTCCGCCCAGGGTATATATCTGGCTGCTGCTCATATCCCATTGCCGTACCTTCTCCGGAAGACGGCCTACGATAAGGTTTAATATCACCATAGCTGCTACGACAATCAACGTTAGGATTGCCGTGTAGCCCCCTTTTTTTAATTTTCTGGTCATCTCCATCCTCCTAACTCCATCTGCGTTTTTCTATGGACTGCACGGTCAAGAATACCAGCAGGAATATGATGCTGATATAGTAAACCAGACCGCCTGCATCAAAGATGTAATGACTGGCAAAGTTTTGAAACACGTCGGTCACTGCAATCTTTTCCAGAACATTGGTCAGTGCACGCTCATAAATACCCTTTTTTACAAGGTACAGTGCTGCGATACAGAGGACTCCAGCCGCTTCCAGAACAGCTGCAAGGGGACCATGGCTCGTTAAACGGGATACTGCAAAAACGATCCCAGACCAAAGAATCAGAAAACCTGCTGCAGAGCCGATCGCCGATGTGGGTAAAAATCCTACAAGGCTGGGCCATAAAAGAAGAAGAAGGATGATTCCAAAGGTTCCTACAGCTGCAATGATCTGGCTTTCTGTTAAGGAAGAAATAAACATTCCGATGGAAATATAAACACAGCCCAGCAGGAAGAAAGCCAGCAAAGAAGCATAATCCGCTTTTAAATTTGCATTTCCGTTCAGCTTTATGATGAGAGGACAGATTCCGGAAAGCAGTACCGGGACGGCATAGACGGTTATCATGGAAAGATATTTTCCAAGAACCATCTGGGCAACGGTTACCGGAGAGGTAAGCAGAAGCTGGTCTGTTTTGGTCTTCCGGTCATCTGCAAAGCTTCTCATGGTAAGCACCGGAATGCCGATCATAATAATGGTCACCATACCAGACAGAGTATAGGAAAAGTAGGGGTATCCGCTCATCATATTATAAGCCATAAAGTAAATTCCTATGAACAGCACCATAAAGGCGATAAATACGTATCCGGTCATGGACTGAAAATAGGCTTTCAGTTCTCTTCTATAAATTGCTGCCATTATTCTTCATCCCCCTCTCCGTCTTTCGTTTCTTCCTTAAGATCCGCCTCTGAAGGCTCCCCTTCAAAATCATCTGTTTCAAAACTTTCACTTATCTCTATCCCCTCTGCTGTTCCTTCCCCTGTCAGTTCAAGGAATACCTCTTCCAGGGACGCCCTTATGGTCTGCATGGAAAGAATAGGAATCCTCTGGTCAGCAAATGCAAAGAAAATAGTTTCCCTGATATCCTCTTCATCTTCTGTCCCTTCCGCTTCTGTGCAGATGCGGAAATCAGCCCTGTTTATTCCCTCTTCCCCGCTTTCCCGTACCGACACATCGGCCGCCTGGGGAATGGCTTCCAAAATTTCAAGAATTTGTTCTTCTGCCCCTTTTACTAAAAGCTCCATTCCGGCAGTTCCGGCCATCTGGCGTTCCAGATTTTCCGGCGTATCGCTGGCAATCAGTCTTCCTTTGTCAATGATCATGATATGATCGCATACTGCGCTGACCTCGGAAAGGATATGGGAGCTTAAAATAACCGTATGTTTCTGCCCAAGCCTGCGGATGGTATCTCTGATTTCGATGATCTGCTTAGGATCCAGTCCTACCGTAGGCTCATCCAGAATAATAACCGGCGGAAACCCTAAAACTGCCTGAGCCAGGCCTACACGCTGCCTATAGCCCTTTGATAAATTGCGGATCAAACGGCCTTTTACATCCACCAGTTTGGCAAGCTCCATGACCTCATAAACAGCCTCATCCCTTTCCTTTTTCGGTATTTTCTTTAATTCCGCAGCAAACTGCAGCTGCTCTTCCACAGTCATATCCACATAAAGCGGCGGAAGCTCCGGCAGATACCCGATACATTTCTTTGCATCCTCCCCGTCTTCCAGTATATTATGGCCATTGATCAGCACATCGCCCTCCGTAGCTCCTATGTACCCGGTCATAATGTTCATTGTGGTGGATTTTCCGGCCCCGTTTGGCCCTAGAAATCCATAGATCTGGCCATCGTTGATCGTAAAGCTTAAATGGTCCACCGCCAGATGACCGCCGTAATCCTTTACCAGATTTCTGACTTCAATCAACTCTCTCTCCTCCTGTCTATTATGCATTTTGCATCCTTACTTAGGGTAAAAGGGAATTGTGAAAATTGTGTGATATATTTTTGTTGATTGTGTGATAAAAGTATGAAATATTTCGACAAACTAAAAAATAAAAAAGCCTGGGCAGCTTTTGCTGCACAGGCAATCAAAATAAGGGATTGGGTCAAGTCCCCCGCAGTTTGCTGCGAGGTATCTGATTTATCTTATAATAAAACATGTACTGCTGGAGGATCCCGGCATATCCCTGATAACGCTCCAGGGGAAAGCCCTGAGGATAATGAAGCTCTAAGATCTGCTTTACGTGGAGATCGGAA